>NZ_KV836311.1:173577-259628 GCF_001838335.1 Corynebacterium sp. HMSC075F02
ATAAACTTGCACAGTTTCACATCTGCAGCCCGTAACTTTTGGGGTTGTCAGTTTCGGTTCGCCTGTTGTGTTACTTAACCCGCATGTTCAACGTTGGACATGAAAAAGCTCCCCTGCGCGGGGAGCTTTTCTATTGGTGCTAGGACGTGGCGAAGGTGGGACGCACAGAGGGCAGTGGGCGTTTGTCTTCCTTTAAAGCCCAGGCCATCACGAACGCAGAGATTACGGCGATGATTGAGGCAAAGATCGGCACAGCCGGCCAGGGGGCACCCGGTACGGAGTCGGTCACGTCCAGCAGATAGCTGAAGAGGAAGAGCGTGGCCAGGGCCAGGCCAATGGTAATTGATCCTGCACGAGTGCCCTTCGCGCCGGCGACGGTGCCGACTGCGGTGCTCGCCACGGTAGTCATGAGGAAGCTCAAGAAGACGCACAGCGCGGTGAGCAGAACTGTGGTGTAGTTCTGCCCGGAATCCTCAATCATGTACAGCTCCCCGTTAGTGTCCGGAAACAGGGCCGGTCCGGAGGTGACAATGAAGCTATCGAATCCGCGGTAGTAACCGGACTTGTTCTGCTCGATGACCATCGCCGTGACGATGAAGGCGGTAGCCACCAACGATGTGCCCAAGATTGCGATGATTGCGGAGCGTACCCAGCGGGCGGTGCTCACGCCGTAGTCACGCAGGGTGACCGAACGCCGGGCTGTGATGAGGAAGAGGATGCCCAGCGCGATAATGCCAAGCAAGGTGTTGCCGGTTCCGCTGCCTACGAGCATGCGCCCGAAGGCCGAGTACAGGATGGCCACGGCGGCAACACCGAGGAAGGTTTTCTTGTTGGTCGCGATGAAAGCTCCGGTGCTCATTTCTTGCTCCGTTCGATGTAGGAGGAGGTGCTTGCGAGGTCGATGAGGGCCGCGGGGTCGAGGTAGCTCACCTCAACGCCGAGGGCGCGGGCATGCGCAGCGGCAGACGAACTGAGCTCTGTAGCCAGGATTGCCTCGCAGCGCTCGCCGAGGGTTTTCTTAGCGAGCACTGGGCCGGCCACCTGCGCCACGAGATCCGTAGGGCCTCGCAGCACCGGATGGCTAGCGCGCAGCTTATCGACGTCATAGGGCCCGTACGCATCCTGCTTGTGGATGACAATCAAGGTGTCGACTAGGCCGGCTAGATCCTGGGAGTGCTGCGAGGTGACCACAAGGTTGGCCGATTCGGCCGAGTCGATAAGCATGCCGCGCAATGTGGCGCGGTGCTCGACATCGAGGCCGTTGAAGGGCTCGTCGAAAAGCAATGCTTCCTTGCCCGATGCCAGGGTGGCAGCGGCGATAAGCAGCTGGCGCTGGCCCAGGCTGAGCTTTTTGATAGGGGTGTCAGCGGGGAAATCGAGGAGGGACTCCGCGTGGGGCACATCGAGCTGATCCCAGCCGGTGCGCAGGATCTGGAAATATTCGCGCGGGGTGGCACCGAAGACCTGGGTGTCGGGTGCAGCCTTCGCCAGGGCCGCCGTAGGCATCTGCGCGAGGGTACGCAGGTAGTAAGTCTTGCCGGCGCCGTTGGGGCCAATCACGCCGTAGATGCTCATTTCTCCTCCTCCAGCATGGCGATGATGTCGTGGAGCGTGAGGCCGAGAATGCCGGCCTCCACTTTTAATGGCTCGATGTAGGTGCGCTGGAACGCTTCACGACGCTCAGCGCGAATGCGCTCACGGGCATCTGGAGTGACAAACATGCCGAGTCCTCTTTTCTTCTCCACAAGCCCCACCATCGACAGTTCCGTCATGGCCTTGGCGGCCGTGGTTGGGTTGACCTGATAGAACTCCGAGAGCTCCTTGGTTGAAGGGGCACGATCCTCAGCCGAGAGCTCCCCGGACAAAATCATTGATTTCAGATCCTCGGCGATCTGGACGTAGATGGGCCGAGGGTCCGCCTCCTTCGCCTGCATATCCACCTCCGTGGTTTATGGGTATACCACCTAGGTCATAAACCTATGGCAGAAGAAAGGGGTCCGTCAAGGCCCCATCGGAGGAATCGGAAACGATTCCACCGGACTTTTCTCGATATGACATTATGTAAACCGTGAGTGATTCTCTGCAACGCAACGATTCGAACTCCCCTACTGCCAGCTCTCCGCACAACGGAGACGACAGCACCAACCACGACGGATACATCAACCCGCTGCGCGACCCGCAGGATAAACGCCTGCCGCGTATTGCCGGCCCGGGTGGCATGGTGATTTTCGGAGTGACGGGCGATCTGGCCCGAAAGAAGCTTCTGCCTGCCATCTATGATCTGGCCAACCGCGGTCTACTGCCTGCCTCCTTCGCGTTAGTTGGCTACGGTCGTCGCGAATGGTCGAAACAGGACTTTGAGGATTATGTGCGCACCGCAGTGGAACAGGGCGCCCGCACAGACTTCCGTGAGAGTGTCTGGCAGCGCCTGGCTGAGGGCATTCACTTTGTCACCGGTACCTTCACCGATGACGAGGCCTTCGATCGCCTGGCCGCACAACTTGAGGAGCTCGATCGCTCCCGCGGCACCGCTGGCAACTGGGCCTACTACCTGTCCATTCCGCCAGCTAACTTCCCCGATGTCTGTCATCAGCTCGATCGTTCGGGGCTGGCGCAGTCGGGCGAGGATTATTGGCGTCGCGTGATTATTGAGAAGCCATTCGGACACGACCTGGCCTCCGCTCAGGAACTCAACCGGATTGTGAACTCGGTCTTCCCAGAAGACGCTGTGTTCCGCATCGACCACTACCTGGGCAAGGAAACCGTCCAGAACATTCTGGCCATGCGTTTTGCCAACCAGTTGTTCGATCCGATGTGGAATTCTCACTACATTGACCACGTTCAAATCACCATGGCCGAGGATATCGGTTTGGGCGGTCGCGCCGGCTACTACGATGGTATCGGTGCAGCTCGTGACGTGATTCAGAACCACCTACTCCAGCTCCTGGCGCTGGTGGCAATGGAAGAGCCCATCGCCTTTACCCCGGAAGAGCTGCAAGCGGAAAAGATCAAGGTTCTGCGTGCCGTCGAGCCAGTGCGTCCGTTTTCGAAATACACCGCTCGTGGCCAGTACACGGCGGATTGGCAGGGCAGCAACTTCGTGCCAGGGCTGCGCGATGAGGAAGGCTTCGACCCCGAATCCACGACCGAGACCTACGCCGCCTGTACGCTGCAGATCAACTCCCGTCGCTGGGCCGGTGTCCCCTTCTACCTGCGCACCGGCAAGCGCCTCGGCCGCCGCGTCACTGAAATTGCGCTGGTCTTTAAGTCCGCACCTCACCTTCCCTTCGCAGAGACAATGACTGCCGCTCTCGGCCAGAACGCAATGGTCATCCGTGTTCAGCCAGACGAAGGCGTGCTCATGCGCTTCGGCTCGAAGGTCCCGGGCTCGGCCATGGAGGTGCGCGATGTCAACATGGACTTCTCCTACTCCGAGGTGTTTACCGAGCAGTCGCCAGAGGCCTACGAGCGCCTGATTCTGGATGCGCTTCTCGACGAGGCCAGCCTCTTCCCCACCAACGAGGAAGTCGAGCTGTCCTGGAAGATTCTTGACCCCATCATCGAGTACTGGGCCAAGCGCGGTCGTCCCGAGGGCTACCCCGCAGGTTCGTGGGGGCCTTCCTCCGCTGACCACATGCTCGAGCGCGACGGTCGCGCTTGGCGACGGCCATAGGCCGCCGACCTCTCAGTTCTTAAGAATTTTCTGACAGAAAGAACACTTTCATGATTGTCAATTTGCCAGACACTGACACCGCGAGCATTGCTCGTCAGTTGGTGCAGCTTCGAGAGCAGGGCGGCATCGTTACCACGGGCCGTGTCCTCACCCTGATTGTTTTGGCCAAAAGCGAAGACGACCTGGAAAACATTATTTCCACGGTCAACTCCGTTTCCCGCGAGCACCCATCCCGTGTGCTGGTATTGGTCTCCGATGATCCACGCCTGGACAATCGCCTTGACGCGGAGCTCCGCGTCGGTGGTGATGCCGGTGCCGCTGAGATCGTCGTTATGCACATGTCCGGAGAGATTGGTCAGCACCACAGCTCTGTGGTGACTCCCCTGCTGCTGCCGGATACGCCGGTCGTGGCGTGGTGGCCTTCTGAGGCGCCGCAAGTCCCAGCGGCGACACCAATCGGCCGAATTGCCCAGCGCCGTATCACCGATTCACTCTGTGACCCGAATAGCAACGCTATCTACACGCGCCGTACGGGCTACACGCCCGGCGATTCCGACCTGAGCTGGTCGCGGCTGACGAACTGGCGCGGTGTGTTGGCATCCGCTTTCGACTTGCCGCCGCACTCGCCGGTGACCTCCGTGTCCATCTACGGCCCACAGGACTCGCCATCGGTCGAGGTCGCCGCTGGATGGTTGGCAGATCGCCTGGGGCTGCCGGTCAACCGTTACTCCACCGGTGAGAAGAAGATTCCGGTGGACGAAAAGGGCCGCGCCAAGCCACCGGTGACCTCCGTCGCCTTTGAGCGTGAAAATGGCCAGACTTTGCGCATCGATATTGAAAGCGCCACCACTGCATCGGTCACCAACGGAGAAAAGCCCCCGTTCAAGGTTGCAGTATCGCGTCCAACACGCTCCGAATGTTTGGCAGAGGAGCTGCGTCACCTCGACCACGATACTGCCTACGGACGTGCCCTGCGTGGCCTCAGCCAGATTCACACGGTGGGAATGCAACCTCCGACGTCCACAACAACTAGCTTCGCTAACGAACCAGGAGTCTCTGACAAGTGACCACCGATAACGCGTCGAATACCGTCCCTGCCCCTCAGTTCCACCGCGCCGCTGACCAGGCGGGTATCGTCGAGGCTGCACGTCAGCGCTTCATCGATGCGGTTGTCGCCGTCCTACATGGCAACGCCTCTCCGGTCACCGATGACGGTTTCGTACGCGTCGTTCTCACCGGTGGCGGCGCGGGTACCGCTTTGCTCAGTGCGCTTGCCGACGATTCCGGAGACATCGACTGGAACCGAGTCCTGGTGTTCTTCGGAGATGAACGTTTTGTCGCTGCCGACTCGGCAGATCGCAATGCGTTGGCTGCTCGTAAGCGTCTCTTGTCCCCTGTCGGCGTGCCGGAGGAAAACATCTTCGAGTTTGCCGCTGCCGACAGCGGCGTGACCACCACGGAGGCCGTCGAAAGCTACGAAGCTATCGTTCGGGAGATGGCTCCAAATGGCTTTGACCTTCACCTTCTCGGTATGGGCGGAGAGGGACACATCAACTCGATTTTCCCACATACCGCAGCGCTGGCTGAGCAGGAACGCTTGGTCGTGGACGTGCATAACTGCCCGAAGCCACCGCCGACCCGCATCACGTTGACGATGCCGGCCATCGCCAGCTCTCAGCGTGTGTGGCTACTTGTAGCGGGCGGCGAAAAGGCTGAGGCAATTGCAGCTATCGCTCAGCAGGACGACCCAGCGCAGTGGCCGGCGGCCGGGGTTCGCGGTGTTCAGGAAACCGTTGTCTTTGTTGACGATGCTGCGGCTGCGCGGCTCTAGGCTTCCGCTTCACCGCTAACAGCCCAGAAACAGCAAATTCCCGTCGATAAGCGAAATGCTATCGACGGGAATTTTTATTGCTTAAAGGCCTGCGGTGGGGCGTGCTGCGTGCGGAACCTACCAGCCGAAAGTATTGAACAGCAGCAACAGGACAATGCAGAGCAACCAGATAATCACGGTCACAATAGTGACACGGTCAAGGTTCTTCTCCACCACAGTCGAACCGGACAGATTCGACTGCATGCCGCCACCAAAGAGGCTGGACAGTCCGCCACCCTTACCCTTGTGGAGCAGGATGAACAGCGTCATCAGGATGGATGTGATGACCAGGACAATCTGAATGGCGAGGTACACGCGCACTTCCTTTTGAAACGTCGCTTCTTTAAGAACTCCAACTATACTAGCGCAATTGCTCCGCTGGCTAGGTATCCCTAGCCGTATCCCTAGCCGGAGTTGCGCAGTGCAGTTGCCAGACCATTCATGGTCAGCTGAATGCCCCGACGCACCTTGTCGCGATTATCGCCGGCACGGTAGCGACGCAGCATCTCAAGCTGGATGATGTTCAGCGGCATAAGGTACGGGAAGCGCATGTCCACCGAGCGCCTGAGCAGCGGGTTGTCCTCCAGCAGGTGCTTGTACCCGGTTACCTTCAGGAACATCTCCAAAGTCAGGTCGAACTCAGCCTTGATGATGCCGTAGATGCGCTCACCGTCGGCCTTATCTTGGCACAGGCTAGCGTAGGCGCGCGCCAGGTTCAGGTCAGCCTTGGACATGACCTGCGCCATGTTCGACAGCACCGAATTGAAGAACGGCCAAATCTCGTTGAGCTGACGGAGCTCAGCCAGGCGGGAACCGTCTTCGTCCTCGCCGATCCACTCCTGCAGTGCAGAGCCGACACCAAACCAGCCCGGCACCATAGAACGCTGCTGCGACCAGGACAGTACCCACGGAATTGCGCGCAGGTCAGAAATGGTCTGGGTCTGCTTGCGTGAGGTCGGACGCGAACCGATGTTCAGGCTGCCGATCTCATCGACCGGGGTCGACGACGTGAAGAAGTCAATAAAGCCCGGGTCCTCGTGCATGAGCTTCGAGTAGGCCTCGCGAGACAGGTCGGAAATCTCCGACATAATCTCGTGGGCGCGAGCTGGGTTCTTCAGGTCATCGACGTCGAGCAGAGTCGACTCAATCGTTGCCGAAACCAGCGCGGCGAGGTTCCTGCGTGCCGCTGCAGGGTGACCGTACTTTGCAGAGATAATCTCGCCCTGCTCAGTGATACGCACGGACCCCTGGACTGCACCCGACGGCTGCGCCAGGATTGCTTCGTAGGACGGACCGCCACCACGGCCGACAGTACCTCCGCGGCCGTGGAAGAGACGCAGGTGAATGTCGTTGTCCTTCGCGGCTGCCACGATGGCGACCTCCGCGTCGTAAAGCGCCCAGTTTGCAGCGAAGTACCCGCCGTCCTTGTTGGAGTCGGAGTAGCCGAGCATGACTTCCTGCAGATCTCCGCGTGCGGACACGTATGCGCGGTAGACCGGAATGTCCCACGCAGCACGCAGCACGTCGGCACCAGCCTGCAGGTCTTCGATGGTTTCGAACAGCGGGATGACGTCAACAGAACCGGTCGGCTGGGAGCCATTCGGGCGAATCAGACCGACTTCCTTGAGCAGAATCATCGGCTCCAGCAGGTCGGAGACCGATGTACACATCGAAATGATGCAGTGCGGTACCGCGTCGTGACCGTACTTGCGCACCGCACGAGATGCCGCACGCATAATGCCTAGCTCGCGAGCCGTAGCTTCGGAAAGATCTGCGGAAGTCGAAACCAGCGGACGGGAGGACTGCAGTTCCTTGGTCAGCAGCTCGACCTTGTCAGCTTCCTTCAATCCCGCGTAGTTGTCCACCACACCGGCAGCGGAGAACAGCTCGGTGAGGATTTCCTCATGAGAGTCCGAATTCTGGCGGATATCAATCGAGTACAGGTGGAAACCAAATACCTCCACTGAATCCATCAGGTCGCGCAGGCGGTGATCGGCGATGAGGTCATCGTGGCTGGACCGCAGGGAGTCGTCGATAATCGAGAGCTCTTCAAGTAGCTCCTCGGCGCTGTCATACGGAGTGAATTCCGACCAGTCGCCCTCGATGATGGACTCGTCGAAGAAGTTCACCGCTGTTGCCGCCACGCGACCGCGGATACCGTGAACCGCACGACGGTACGGCTCATCTTCGCGGTTAGGAACGTCATTGTGGCCGCGGCTGGCCAGAGCGACCAAATCCACGGTGACCTTGGTCAGGCGGTCGCTGAGACTGAGCTCGCGCTCCAGCAGGTGCAGCTGCGAGAAGTAGTGACGCAGGATCGTACCCGCCGCCCTATCGGAGGCATAGCGCAGCGTCTCCTCTGTCACGTATGGGTTGCCGTCGTGGTCACCGCCAATCCACGAGCCCATGCGAATCGTTGGGTTAGCCGGCAACTTGTCCCCGCCGAGCTGACGCAAGTGCTTGACGACGTCTCGGTTAATCTGTGGCACAGCTTCCAGCAGAGAAAGCTGGTAGTAGCGAAGACCAACTTCGACCTCGTCGCGAATATCCGGGCGGTTCATGCGAATCAGAGCCGTTTGCCACAGCGTCAGGATCCGGCGACGGATATCGGCATCAATCTCAGCGAGTCGGTCCGCGGTGCGCGCATTCATCGGGGCTGCCTGGATCTCGTGGCGGCGCCGCATTGCGGCCGTGATGTGCTTCTGCACATCGAACACTGTGCGACGACGAGTTTCCGTTGGGTGCGCGGTCAGAACCGGGACGACCTCAATGTGGTCCATCATGTCCGCAATCGCGCCGCCGGAAACCTTGGCGTCGCGAAGCTTCTGCCATGTTGCCTCCAGCGTGGAGTCCTGCGGTGGATCGCCAGCATCGAGAGATGCCTCGATGCCCAGCTCCTCGTGCAAATCCTCAGCGAGGTTGGCCAAAAGTGCGAAGTGCGTGAAAGCACGGATGACAGGGCTTGCCTCGGCTGGGTCAATATCGCGGAAGAGGCCGGTGAGCTTCTCGATGTCGCCATCGCCACGATGGAGTTCGAAGGCTGCACGGCGAGCATTTTCGACCAGGTTAAAGACCTCGTCACCCTCTTGCTCGCGGATTACCTGCCCAAGAATTCGACCCAGGTGGCGAATATCCTCCCAGAGCAAGTCCTGCTGCTTCGCGGTAGCGGTCGATGAGGATTGCTCATTGCTTGCAGTGTGTCGGTCAGTGTCACCATGTACTTGTTCGTTCATTGAGCACGTCCTTTGAAAATTGCCGGGCATTCCAAGTGGAAAGCCTCGGGAAATGTATCGCGCTAAAACATTGCCAGTCGGTGTGCCTGGATTGAGTCCGCCTAAAGGCAATAACCCCGAATCGGTTTTATGAGAATCAATAAAACCAATCCGGGGTCGCGCATGGCGCCTATCTTATCAGTTGTTCTGAATTTATATGCACTTAGGCGTTCTGAGCGGCATCTGCAGCAAGTGCGCAGAGCTTCGCGAATGCTTCACCGTCGAGCGAAGCGCCACCGACGAGGCCGCCGTCGACGTCGGGCTTGCCGACGATCTCAGCGACGTTCTCGGCCTTGACGGAACCACCGTAGAGGATGCGCATCTCCTTTGCGATGTTCTCGTCCGCAATTTCTGCGACGGTCTCGCGGATAGCTGCACAGACTTCCTGCGCGTCTGCAGCCGATGCGACCTTACCGGTGCCGATAGCCCAGACAGGCTCGTAAGCGATGACGGTCTTGGCCAGCTCAGCGTTGGTCAGGTTAGCCAGGGAGCCCTTGACCTGAGAGACAACGTACTCGACGTGCTCTTCGGCCTCTCGGACCTCCAGCGGCTCGCCGACACAGACGATTGGGTTCATGCCCTCGCGCAGTGCTGCCTTGGCCTTCTTTGCGACCAGCTCATCGTCCTCTGCGTGCATATCGCGACGCTCGGAGTGACCGACGACGACCCAGGTGCAGCCGAGCTTTGCCAGCATCGATGCGGAAATCTCGCCGGTGTAAGCGCCGGACTCGTGGACTGAGACATCCTGCGCGCCGTAAGTGACGCCGAGCTTATCGCCCTCAACCAGAGTCTGGACCGAACGCAGGTCGGTAAACGGCGGGATGACAGCGACGTCAACCTTGTCGTAGTACTCCTTTGGCAGAGCGAACGCGAGTTTCTGCACCACACCGATAGCTTCGAGATGGTTCAGGTTCATCTTCCAGTTACCAGCAATAAATGGTGTACGTGCCATAGTGGTGGAATTCACTTCCCTATCAATTAGCGGATTTTTAAGCGATGAAAATCCGGTGGTGGAAAAATCTTAGTCTTCCAGGACGGAGACGCCCGGCAGAGTCTTACCCTCGAGGAACTCCAGCGAAGCGCCACCACCAGTGGAGATGTGGCTGAAGCCGTCCTCGTTCAACCCCAGAGTACGTACTGCTGCTGCGGAGTCGCCGCCACCGACGACGGAGAAGCAACCGTTGTTAGTGGTGGCATCGATGATGGCCTGTGCAACCTCGCGGGTACCAGCTGCGAAAGCCTCCATCTCGAACACGCCCATCGGACCGTTCCAGAACACAGTCTTGGACTCAGCCAGCACCTTGCCGAATGCCTCAGCGGAAGCCGATCCGATGTCCAGGCCCATCCAGCCTTCCGGAATCTCGGTGGCATCGACGACCTTGTTTTCAGCGTCAGCAGCGAACTTGTCGGCCACGACTACGTCGGTTGGCAGAACAATCTTTTCGCCGTAGCGGTCCAGCAGATCCTTACAGGTGTCAATCATCTCTTCCTGCAGCAGGGACGCACCAACGTCGTAGCCCTTGGCAGCCAGGAAGGTGAAGCACATGCCGCCGCCGATGACCAGGGAGTCAACCTTCGGCGCGAGAGCCTCAATAACGCCCAGCTTGTCGGAAACCTTGGAACCGCCGAGCACGACGGTGTACGGCTTCTCCGGGGTCTCTGCGACCTTGCGCAGAACTTCAAGCTCAGCCTGAACCAGGTTGCCGGCGTAGTGCGGCAGCTTCTTAGCGACGTCGAAGACGGAAGCCTGGGCGCGGTGAACAACACCGAAACCGTCGGAAACAAATGCTCCGTCCGGAACAAGTGCGGCCAGCTCGGCTGCGAATTCGGCGCGTTCTGCCTCGTCCTTGGAGGTCTCGCGCGGATCGAAGCGGACGTTCTCCAACAGGAGTACATCGCCCTCGGTCAGACCATTTGCGCGCTCGTGCGCGTCCTCACCGGAGACATCACCGGCGAGCGCGACGTACTGCTCCAGGCGCTCAGATAGCGCCTCAGCGACCGGGGCCAGGGAGAACTCGGACTTAACCTCGCCCTTCGGGCGACCCAGGTGAGCCATAACAACGACCTTGGCGCCGGCCTCGACAAGCGCGGACAGGGTGGGCAGCGAAGCATCGATTCGACCCGGATCGGTGATAACGCCGTCCTTCAACGGAACGTTAAAGTCGGAGCGGACGAGGACGTAACGGCCTTCAATACCTTCGTTGATCAGGTCTTTGACAGTCTTAACAGTCATCTCAATGAAATCCTTGTGAAAGTGTGTAAAAAACGGGCCGTGGGTGGCGTGCCCTACTCAGGCGCAACCACCCCGGCCCGTTCGGGGTCTGGGATTAACCAGGTGAGTTATTAGAGGCGCTCACCGACGTAGACAGCCAGGTCGACGAGGCGGTTGGAGTAGCCCCACTCGTTGTCGTACCAGGAGACAACCTTGACCTGATCGCCGATGACCTTGGTCAGCGGTGCGTCGAAGATCGAGGAACGCGGGTCGCCCTCGATGTCCTTGGAAACGATTGGGTCCTCGTTGTAGCCCAGAACACCCTTGAGCTCGCCCTCAGCAGCTTCCTTGATGGCAGCATTGACGGACTCGACGGTGACCTCGCTCTTCGCAGTGAAGGTCAGGTCGGTGACAGAGCCGGTCGGGGTCGGAACACGCAGTGCGTAGCCGTCCAGCAGACCCTTGAGCTGCGGCAGAACCAGAGCGACTGCCTTTGCAGCACCGGTGGAGGTCGGAACAATGTTCAGTGCAGCAGCGCGGGCGCGACGCAGGTCCTTGTGCGGAGCGTCGTGCAGACGCTGGTCACCGGTGTATGCGTGGATGGTGGTCATGAGACCGCGCTCGATGCCGAACTTGTCGTCCAGGACCTTAGCCATCGGAGCCAGGCAGTTGGTGGTGCAAGAAGCGTTCGAAATGATGTTGTGCTTCTCCGGGTCGTAGTCAGTGTGGTTAACACCGACAACGAAGGTTGCGTCTTCGTTCTTAGCCGGAGCGGAGATGATGACCTTCTTGGCGCCAGCCTCGATGTGAGCCTTGGCAGCGTTGGCATCGGTGAAGAAACCGGTGGACTCAATGACGATGTCGACCTCGTGCTTGCCCCACGGCAGGTCCTTCGGGTCGCGCTCAGCGTATGCCGCGATGCGCTTGCCGTTGACGGTGAGGGACTCATCGTCGTAGGTGACCTCTGCGTCAAGCTTGCCCATGATGGAGTCGTACTTGAGCAGGTGAGCCAGGGTCTTGTTATCAGTGAGGTCGTTTACAGCAACGACTTCCAGGTCAGCGCCCGCAGCGAGCAGGGAGCGGAAGAAGTTGCGGCCAATGCGACCAAAACCGTTAATACCTACACGAACCGTCACAATAATCTCCTTAATGGATTGGCGAATCGATGCCACTTGTCAGGGCGCTGATTGCGCTCCAACAGGTTCACTACAGAAGTGTACGTTGGGTTTTTCATTCGCGCAGCGGTGGTTTGGTGCGAAAATCCCAAATAAACGGAGATTTATCAAAAATTACGCACCTGACTAGGCATAACAGGTGCTTTACTCGTCAACTTCTTTGTCAAAAAGTTCGTCTGTAACGACTGCAGTTGTGGGGGGAATTCCGAGTTCGTTTGCTCTTTTGTCCGCCATGGAGAGCAAACGGCGGATGCGTCCTGCGACGGCGTCCTTGGTCATTGGCGGATTTGCCAGCTGCCCAAGTTCTTCCAGTGAAGCCTGCTTGTGCTCGATGCGCAGCTGTCCTGCAGACACCAAATGGTCTGGTACATCGTCACCGAGAATCTCTAAAGCACGCTCTACTCGCGCTGCTGCAATAACGGCCGCACGAGCCGAGCGCCGCAGGTTGGCATCGTCGAAGTTTGCCAAACGAGTGGCCGTCGCTCGCACTTCACGACGCATTCGCTGTTCTTCCCACTGCAGGCGAGTAGTCTGGGCTCCCATTCGCGTCAGCAGCGCACCGATTGCATCGCCCTCCCGGATGATTACACGATCGCCACCGCGGGATTTATTCTCCTTGCTCTTAGCCGTAATTCCGAGCCTACGAGCACATCCCACCAATGCGAGTGCCGCTTCAGCAGAAGGAGCAGTGACTTCCAAAGCTGAGGAACGCCCCGGCTCAGTCAGTGAACCATGTGCCAAAAAAGCACCCCGCCATGCAGCTTCTTGATCAATTTTCTGCCCCATGATCAGCTTGCGTGGTAGCCCACGTACGGGACGTCCCGCAGAGTCAATCAGGCCAGTTTGCCTAACGACGAGTTCCGCGCCATCAGTTACCCGCACGATGTACTTCGAGGTCTTTCGCAACCCACCGGGAGATAAGACATTGAGGCTGGCTTTGACATCGTAGAGTTCGGCCAGCATGGAGCGTAGGCGGCGTGCGACAGCGCCGGAATCCAACTCAGCCTCCAGCACAATCGAACCTGCCACCAGGTGGAGTCCTCCTGCGAAGCGGAACAGGGTCGAAATCTCCGCTGCCTGAGCGCTTTCCTGCGAAACTGACACGCGGGCTAGTTCGTCTTTGACCTTCGCCGTCAATGCCACGATGCTGTCCATCCTCATTTCATGTGTGCGAGCTGGGTTTGGGCCTGGTTAATTTAGGTAAAATTAACCCCATTTGAGCTTTAGCAATAAACCTCAAGGATAGTATCCGGTACCAATCGAGTGGCAATTAGTTGATTGTCTATTGCATCCTCGCAGGAGAATGCATTAAAACCCTCGACTGGCCGGACGCTTTAGAGGAACTGACGAAGTGCGACAGCTAGTTTCTCCGGCGAATGCCGACCCGTCAGAGCTCCGTGGTCATCAACTTCTTGCACATCGGCGAAGACAACCTGCGCGTCTAGGCTATCCGCCGCTCGCTGCAGGTATTCTCGTTCGGTATCCGCGAGCGGCGTGTTGTCGTCGACAAGCACGTAATTGAGCTTCAAGTTAGGTGCATGCTGCGTGAGCATATGGATGTGCCGTTCGGAAGAAAAACCGGCGGTCTCCCCCGGCTCGGCGACAAGATTCAGCACCACGACGGTTGTGGCATTGGTTTCTTGCAGAGCATCCCGCAGCCCGGGCACCTGAAGATGTGGCAGAACCGAAGTAAACCACGAACCCGGACCCAGCGTCACCAAATCGGCATTGAGGATAGCTTCAATGGCCTCCTCGGATGCCGGCGGAGTCTCAGGAATCAGCCGGATTCGGCGCACCTGGCCAGGTGTCGTGGCCACTGCGACCTGGCCACGGACCTGGCGCACAACGCGAGCATCCTGCTCCAAGCCAACGACTTCGGCCTCAATCTCTAGCGGGATCGGCGACATGGGCACGACTCGACCCCGGATTTGCAGCAACCGGCCAATTTCGTCAAGCGCGTCGACTTCATTTCCCATCACACTGGTGAGGCCAGCGATAATCAGATTGCCAATCGCATGCCCTGCCAGTGCGCCAGTTCCGCCAAAGCGGTGCTGCAGTGTCTTTTCCCACAGATCGCCTTTTTCCGTATCTGCGGAAAGCGCGGCGAGTGCCATGCGAAGGTCTCCAGGGGGAATCTGCCCCAGCTCACGACGAAGGCGACCCGAGGATCCGCCGTCGTCGGCAACTGTGACCACCGCTGTGACATGGTCCGCAACCTGACGGTCAGCTCTCAGCGTGGCAAATAGACCATGACCGCCACCCAGACTGGTAATTGATGTCAATTTCTACACCTCCACTAAAACCGCTAGTTGCGGTCAATATCGCGGTGGACGACGTTGACGTTGATCCCGGAAACTCCCTCGAGCTTCTTAGCCAGCGCCTCCGACATGGCCACACTTCGGTGATGGCCTCCGGTGCATCCCACAGCGATAGTCATAAAACCCTTGCCCTCACGGCGGTACCCGGGCAAAACCAATTCAATCAAGTTTGTGACGTTGTCCAAAAACCCCTGAGACTCAGGTTGGGACAGCACGTAGTCGGCCACGGCTTTGTTGGTACCGCGGCCCGCACGCAGCTCAGGTACCCAATAGGGATTGGGGAGAAAACGGACGTCGAAAAGCATGTCGGCATCGCGCGGCGCACCGTGCTTAAACCCAAATGATTCGATGGTGATCTGCTGAATCTTGCTAGCGGTATCCGACAACTGATGCTCTAACTCACGGCGCAAATCGTGCACGCTCATGTCAGAGGTATCCACTACTAAATCCGACATGCCCTTTATTGGCAGCAACATCTGACGTTCAGCGGCAATACCCTGTGAAAGCGTGCCATTTTCCTGCAGCGGATGGGTGCGGCGGACAGAGTCGTAGCGGGCGATGAGGGTGTCGTCGTTGGCATCAAAGAAGATGACATAGGGCTGGCGCCCCTCATTGCGGAGTCCGTCGAGCACCTCCCCCAAACTGCCGGCGAACGCGCGCGAGCGCACGTCGGTGACGATAGCGAGGCGCTCTACTGGAGAGTCCGCTTCAAACGACAACTCGACCATGCGCATAATCAACTCCGGGGGCAGGTTGTCTGCGACATACCAGCCCATCTCCTCCAAGACGCTGGCGGCCGTATTGCGTCCGGAACCGGACATGCCGGTAATCAACACAAGTGACTTTTCAGCCTGAGGGGAATAACCCGAAGTAATCATGCCATCACTCTAATACAATTCCGCCCAACCGCTCTCGGTTTTACTAGCGGAAGTAAACCCCCTAGCACTGTTTCAAGTGCGGTTTTAGCCACTTGTTTACCTACTTCTACGCCTACTCTCCCGGACCGACATCCGAGTTTGGCTCTGACGACTTCTCGTCTGGATGGAGGTAATCGTAAACAGTTTTCGCGAGCATCGGCCCGAAACCAGCCACTTCTTCGATCTGCTCGACGCTGGCCTTCTTCAGCGCCGCAACGGAACCAAAGTGCTTGACCAACTCACTGCGGCGTGCTGGCCCCAGCCCCTTAATGCCATCAAGCACCGACGAGCGCATGCGTTTAGATCGCTGCTGACGGTGATAATTAATGGCAAAGCGGTGCGCCTCATCACGAATTCGCTGGATTAGGTACATCGCTTCCGAATTACGCGGCAGAATGAGTGGCTCATCATCGTCGGGAATCCACAGCTCTTCTAAGCGCTTGGCAATTCCCACCAACGTCACATCGGTGACCTCGAGTTCATCGAGGACCGCCTGTGCGGCTGCGACCTGCGGTGCACCACCGTCGACGATGAACAACTGTGGCGGGTAGGCAAACTTGCGGTTACTCCGCGACTGCTCATCGACGGCATCAGTCGTCTCTTCGACGAACATCTCGCTTGCATCATCGGGCATGGCGAGCTTGTCCTCGTTATGGCGCAGAAAACGACGGCGCACCACCTCAGCGATAGAACCGACGTCGTCCGAGCGACCGTCACCCGCTGCATCTTTGATTCGGTAGCGGCGGTAGTCGGACTTCTTGGGCAATCCATCCTCGAAGACCACCAACGAGGCCACCACATCGGTGCCCTGAATATGCGAGATGTCAGTGCACTCGATGCGCAGCGGCGCTTCATCCATAAATAGCGCGTCCTGGAGTTCGGAGAGAGCCTGCGATCGAGTAGTTAGATCTCCACTTCGCTTTAGCTTGTGCTGGCGTAGCGCTTCAGCTGCATTTTTCTGCACGGTCTCCATGAGCGTCCGCTTGTCACCGCGTTGTGGGACGCGAATATCTACATTGGTGCCACGAATATCGGCCAAAAATGCAGTAACCTCGTCAAGATCGTCGGGCGTGGCCTGAACGAGAATTTCGCGTGGCACAACCTGGGCGGCAGTGGTTGATTCATCGCCGTCGACATCCGCGTGCTTGGCGGCGTCGCCATAGAACTGTGTCAGGAACTGCGTTAGCAGCCCACCCAAGCTGGGGTCAGTTTCTCCCTCTCGAAACTCCGTAGTCGCGTACTCGCCGGACTTCTCCACTACCCAGCCGCGCTGACCGTAAATACGTCCCGCCCGAACATGGAAAATCTGCACGGCCGCTTCCAGTTCGTCGGTTGCTAGCGCAATAAAGTCGGCATCGGCGGCGTCGGAAAGCACGACTGACTGCCGCTCCATGACCTTGTCGATGGCAGCGAGGTTGTCGCGCAGACTAGCGGCGCGCTCGAAGTCTAACTCGCCGGCAGCTTCCTCCATTTCCTTCTTTAAGCGCCTCGTGACCGGGCCCGTATTTCCCGACATGAAGCTGGTAAAACCACGGACAATTTCGCGGTGTTCCTCGGCACTGACACGGCCGACACAAGGCGCCGAGCATTTGTCGATATAGCCGAGCAAACAGGGCCGCCCCAGGGCTTGCTGCCGGTTGAAGACTCCCTTTGAACAGGTGCGGGCTGGGAAAACTCGTGTAAGCAAGTCGAGCGTTTCTCGGATAGCCCACGCGTGTGAATAAGGCCCGAAATAACGCACGCCCTTCCGGCGCGGTCCTCGGTAGAGAAAGAGCCGCGGGTACAGCTCTCCAACGCTGACGGCCAACATCGGATACGACTTGTCGTCGCGGTACATCACGTTGAACCGCGGATTAAAGCGCTTGATCCAGGTGTACTCCAACTGCAGCGCTTCGACTTCATTGTGGACGACAGTCCACGTCACCTTCGAAGCGGACTGCACCATTTGGCGGGTGCGGGGATGAAGCCGAGTTAAGTCCTGGAAATAGTTAGACAAACGCGCACGGAGATTCTTCGCCTTGCCGACGTAGAGAACGCGCCCGGTTGAATCGAGAAAACGGTACACCCCCGGCTCCGTGGGAATGGTGCCGGGGGCGGGACGGTACTGAGAAGGGTCAGTCACTTACGGTGTCCTTAAAACGTGTCCTTGGGTTAGTCCTCCGGCATGAACTTGTCTTCAAGTTCACGGAACCGGCGGATGTCTTCCACGACGCGGCTGCCGTCGGCCGACTGGATCGCGAGCATCGGCACAAACTCAAAGTCAGGCAGCTCCAAGCGAGCCCAGCGGGACTTCTTTGGAAAACTCAGGCCGTAGATATCGACCCACGGGTAGAACTTCGCATTGAGCAGATTGCGGACTTCCACGCCCCTGGCATTGACGCGAACGCGAGCCCGAGTCAGTAGCAGAATCACCCCGGCGATAATCAAACCAATCATCGGGAAAGCCAGCTGGTCAATAATGGTCACCGAAGCTCCGGTGTTACCAAAGTCCACCACGATACCCATGAAGATATGGATAGCGAAAACCACAACTGCAGCGATAATCGCCCACAGACGCAGCTTTTGCGAGGTGATTTCCAACAGCCATTTGTCTTCGCTACCGGTGTCGACGGCAGTCGAATTGCTGTGGCGTTCGGAGTTACCCATTCTTACTCAGCTCCACCTTCACGAAGGGACTTCAACACTGCGACGGTATGCAGCGCTGCGGCCATGGCCTCGCGACCTTTATTCTCCGCGGCGCCCTCACCGCCGGCACGATCAATTGCCTGCTGTTCAGTGTTGCAGGTCAACACACCATTGCCAACTGGCGTTTCACAGTCCAGTGCGATCCGCGTCAGGCCCTCAGTCACCGAGTCGCAGACATAGTCGAAGTGCGGCGTACCACCGCGGATAACGCACCCCAGCGCCACCACGGCGTCGTGAGTTCGGGCGAGCTGTTGCACCACAACCGGAATCTCCAGAGCACCGACGACAGTCACATCCGTGACTACAGCGCCGACCTCCTCGGCCTGGGACAGCGCTTCACGACGAAGCTGCCCAGTAATCTCCTCGTTCCAGTGAGAGGTGACCAGACCGACGGTCACACCAGTGGAATCGGGAACGGAAATTTCAGGAAGACCTGCGCCACTCATCTACTGTGCTCCTTCTGTCGAAATGCCGTGGGTCTCCATGTACTCATCCAACCAAGGAAGTTCATGGCCCATGCGTTCGCGCTTTGTCAACAAGTATTTCAAGTTATCCTCGTTGACCTCAACTGGCACCGGGACTCGGCGGCTCATCTCCAACCCATATCCGCCTAGGCCGGCACGCTTGGTCGGATTGTTCGTCAGCAGCGCCATAGTGGTGACTCCAAGATCCTGCAGAATCTGTGCACCAGTGCCGTACTCACGTGCATCCGACGGCAAACCGAGCGCAAGATTGGCATCAACGGTGTCAGCGCCTTCATCTTGCAAGTGGTAGGCCTGCAGCTTCGGCATCAGACCAATGCCTCGGCCTTCGTGACCGCGCATGTAGAGGATGACGCCACGCCCCGCTTCGTGAACCATGCGCATGGAGTTGTGCAGCTGCTGACCGCAGTCGCAGCGGCGAGATCCCAGTGCGTCGCCAGTGAGGCATTCGGAGTGCACACGCACGAGGACGTCCTGACCATCGTTGGAAGACACATCCCCCACAACGAGAGCGACATGCTCAACACCGTCGATAAGGCTCCGGTACCCAATGGCACGGAACTCGCCGTAGTCGGTCGGCAGCTTGGTTTCGACAACGCGTTCAATCAAGTGCTCGTTGTGGCGACGGTATTCGATCAGCTGCTCAATGGAGATCAGCGCTAAATCGTGCTTGTCGCAGAAGCGACGCAGTTCCTCCGCGCGCGCCATACCGGTCGGGTCTTCCTCGGAGACAACCTCACACAGCACGCCAGCAGGACGAAGCCCTGCCAGGCGGGCGAGATCGACCGCAGCCTCGGTGTGGCCGGCACGGACGAGGACGCCACCATCGCGAGCTCGCAACGGGACCACGTGTCCTGGTCGGGTGAAATCGTGCGGGCTCGACGTGGGATCAGCCAGAGTACGAATGGTGTTCGCACGATCTGTGGCGGAAATACCGGTCGTACCGGTGTTGGCATCCACGGTCACTGTGTATGCGGTACCGCGGGCATCCTCATTCTCTGACACCATCGGTGGCAGATTCAGACGCTCGCAGTCCTCGGCGGTCAGCGGCGCGCAGATGTAACCAGAGGAATAGCGAACCATAAAGGCAACAAGTTCAGGCGTTGCCTTCTCGGCGGCGAAGATGATGTCGCCCTCGTTCTCACGATCTTCATCGTCGACGACGACCACGGCCTTACCGGCTGCGATGTCCGCAATGGCCCGCTCTACAGAATCGAACTTAATCACAGTCTTGTAGCTTATCTTTCCAACATTTTCTCGACGTACTTGGCTAGCACATCGACTTCCAAATTGACCTTGGTGCCTACCGCGGTCGAACCAATAACGGAGTCCGTCAGCGTCGTCGGTATCAGGCTGACTTCAAAGAACCCCTCGCCTACTGCAGAGACGGTCAACGAAGTACCATCCACGGCAATTGAGCCCTTTTCCACGACATACTTGGAGAGATGCTCCGGCAGCGAAATCCGCACTACTTCCCAGCGCTCCCCTGGCGTGCGCGAAATAACCTCGCCGGTGCCATCGACATGTCCCTGCACGATATGGCCGCCAAGGCGTTGACCGACTGCGGTTGCACGTTCGAGGTTGACCTTGGAGCCGACCTCAACTTGGCCGAGGCTCGACCTAACCAGAGTCTCTTGCATGAGATCAGCGGTAAAGAAATCATCGCCAAACTCCACGACGGTCAAACAAACGCCATTGACAGCAATGGAATCACCGTGGTGCACGTCGTCAAGCACGGTGGTCGCGCGAATGGTCAGAGTAATCGAATCGGCTTCGCGGTGGATTTCGCGAATTTCGCCGAGTTCCTCAACAATTCCCGTAAACATAGTGGTCAGGAAAATCCTTTACCGTTTGTTATAAATTGAAAGATTTTTACAAAATTAACTCTAGCCGGTCTACCCGCGATCTTTGCCACTGCGGAGAGCCGTAATCAAAATGTCATCTCCCAGAGTCTCGACCGCGACGGTACGAAAGCGCGAGATGTCAGTGATGGTGGTCTCATGGTTGGCCGATGTCACCGGCAGACCAGCTCCGAGAAACGCCGGGGCAATGTAAGACTCAATCGCGTCGACAGCATCGGCTTCTAAGAAAGCGCTGGCGAGCCGTGGGCCGCCTTCTACCAGCACGTCAATAAGTCCCATATCCGCCATTGTCTCCAGCGCCACTTCCACATCGTGAGTGCGAATGTGGCGGAAGTTATCGCCGCGGATATTCGCATCGGCGGCGACCTCCGAGGTGCCGATCGCGATGCGCAGGGGTTGCGTTGACAGCTCCTCGCCGTCTGGTGTGCGCGCGGTCAATCGCGGATTGTCAGCGAGCACTGTTCCCGTTCCGACGACAATCGCTTGCCGACGTGCACGATCGATATGTACCCGTGCCCGCGCCTGCTCCCCCGTAATCCACTGCGAGGTGCGGTCGGTAGCGGCGGCGAAACCATCCAGCGTGCCCGCCGTCTTCAGCGTGATGTGTGGGCGCCGAGTGCGCTGCCAGTGTAACCATGGACGCAGATAGCCATCCGCCACACGATTGCGTTGGAACTCCTCGACCACGTCGATTCCCTTGTATCGCAACCACTCGCTGCCGCCAGCGGCCACGGGATTAGGATCGGCGACCGCAAATATGACGCGGGAAACTCCGGCTGCCGCAAGTGCCTCGGTGCACGGTGGTGTACGGCCGATATGATTGCACGGCTCTAGTGTGACCACTGCAGTACCGCCCTGAGCTCGTGCCCCCGCCATTTCTAATGCTTGTGGCTCTGCGTGTCGGCCACCTACCGGCTCAGTTCCGGCCACTCCTACCGCAATCCCTGCGGTATCGAGGATGACGCAACCAATCGGTGGATTGGGATAGGTGGTGCCCCGAACTCGCTGGCCGGCTTCTATGGCCAATGCCATAGCTTGAGCGTCAGTCAGCGGCTGTGCGGAGACGAGATCCGGAAACTGTGCCACCGTGCTTCACCGCCGTCTACTTAGTTGCAGCAGTAGTGGCCAATGCGCGCAGCTCATCGACAGCCGCCGCACGATCATCAGCGCCGAAAACGGCCGACCCTGCAACGAAGGCGTCGCAACCGGCGGCGGCAGCGGATTCGATGGTCTTGGCGGAGATACCACCGTCAATCTCGATCAGAGTATCCAGACCTTCGGCATCAATGCGCTGACGCAGCTTCTCGACCTTGGTTAGCTGATCCGGCATAAAGGACTGGCCCCCGAAACCGGGTTCGACACTCATGACCAGCACCTCGTCGAATTCGGCGAGGTGATCCAGCCACGGCTCAATTGGGGTACCCGGGCGCAGCGAGAACCCGGCCTTCACGCCCTGGGAACGAATGTGGCGTGCCAGTGCGATGGCATCGTCGACGGCTTCCACATGGAAAATAACGGAGCTCGCCCCCGCCTTAATGTAGGTGTCGACCCACTTCTCCGGGTTCTCAATCATGAGATGGACATCCAAGTACTTGTCCGTCACCGCAGCTACGGCCTCCAGCACCGGAGCGCCGAAGGACAGGTTGGGAACGAAGTGGCCATCCATGACGTCGATATGCAGCCAATCTGCATTGGCTACAGCCTCAACCTCGCGGTCGAGGCGAGCGAAGTCAGCAGCGAGAATGGACGGGGCAATAATTGGTGCGCTCATAACCTCTGAGCCTAGTCGTTCTTGCGCAAAACTGAGAAGAACATCGCATCGGTACCGTGGCGGTGTGGCCACATCTGCACAGATGGATACGGTCCGACATCAGTCATCGGCGCTACCAACTCGTGTGCATTCAGCTCCGTCACCGGCAATTCCGTCACTGCCCTATCGACAATGCCCCTGGTTTCCCGCAGATGCGGAGAACACGTGGAATAGACGATGATGCCACCCGGCCGTGCCAGACGCACAGCTTCACTGAGCAGTTCAAACTGCAGCGCAGTCAAGGAGTTCAGATCGGACGGCGACTTCCGCCAGCGCGCTTCCGGGCGACGGCGAAGCGAGCCCAAACCAGAGCACGGCGCGTCTACCAAAATGCGGTCAAAGCCTGCCTCCAGCCCGGTATCGCGACCATCCGCAACGGTTACAGTCACTGGCAGCCCGGCCGTGGCCTTCTTCACCAGTTCTGCGCGAGTCGCAGATACCTCAACAGCGTCGAGCTTCGCGCCCTCAATAGCTGCGATGCCGCCGATGAAAGCTGACTTACCACCGGGGCCGGAACACAAATCTAACCAGCGGCCGCTGTCTTCACCGGCAACGGGTGCCATGGTGACGGCACGCGCAATGAGCTGAGAACCCTCGTCCTGCACCGCAGCCAAGCCCTGTCGGACCGGCTCCAATTCTCCTGGGGCACCGGAATCCAAGCGCACGCAGTACGGCGACCACGGTCCCTCTTCACCGCCGGTGATCAGTGCCAATTCCTCAGCAGTAATCTCGCCCGGACGAGCGACCAAGTGCACCAACGGGCGCGCATCGTCGGCAGCGAGTGCCTGCTGCAGCTCACCGGCTTGTGCACCGAGTGCGCGGGCAAACTCCATCGCAATCCAGCGCGGGTGGGCATGCTTCATCGCTACGTAGCTAATCGGATCGGTCGCAGGATCCGGCGCGACCTCAGCCACCCATTCGCCTTCGGTCTTCGAGGAAACTTTCCTCAAAATGGCATTGACAAAGCCGCGCGCACCAGGTCCCGCTACCTTCGCCACCGCCCGCACCGAGGTATCGACCGCCGCGTAGGCATCGACGCGCGTACGCAGCAGCTGGTACGTGCCCAGGCGCAACACATCCATCACCGGTCCAGCAATATCGTTTAACGGGCGTGACGACGATGCCTCAATCACGGCATCCAACAGGCCTTCCGCCCGCAGTGTGCCGTACGTCAGCTCAGTTGCAAAAGCAGCATCCCGACCCTTGAGCTTGTGTGCCTTCAGCAACCTGGGCAGCAGCAGGTTCGCGTAAGCATCATTCTCGCGAACGTCGGCTAGTACCTTCAGTGCGACCTTGCGCGGTTGGTCAATGCCACCGCGATTGTCCCCACCTCTGTTGTCACGGTTACGGTTGCGGTCATTGCGGTTCTGTCCGCTGCGGTTGCCGCGCTGCCGTCCGCCACCGGTGTGGCGGGGTTTGTCGTTGCCCATTTACTCGCAGACCTTTCCGCCGGGTTGGCTACCTCGCGCCCAGTCGGACGCATCCATCATCTTCTTACCCTGTGGCTGCACCTTCACCAGCTGCACATAGCCATCGGCACAACGCACAGATACTCGGTGCTTCTCCACTACCAACTCACCCGGTGTGGCGGCTGCCGCCTCCGGAGCAGCTGCCTTTCGCACCTCGTCGACCGCGGCGCTGTCCTCGTCGGAAAGCGGGGTGAGCTCTCCGACCTTCAAACGTGCGCCGTCGAGAGTTGTCCACGCACCTGGGGCAGGCGTGAATGCACGAGCGCGGCGGTCAAGAAGATGTCGCGGCTGAGTCCAAACGATTCGGGCATCCTCCGGCCCGAACTTAGCGGCGTAACTGACATCCTGTTCTGGCTGAGCGGTCGGACGCAACGCACCGGCTTCGATGCCGTCCATGGTGGCGGCTAGAAGATCCGCGCCGGAGTATGCCAGGCGGGTCAAAAGGTCGTCGGCATTATCGGTCGGGCGAATCGCTTCGGTGACGGTACCGAAAACTGGTCCGGTATCCAGACCCTTTTCAATCCGGAAAGTACTGGCACCCGTGACTTCATCGCCGGCAGCGATAGCTGCCTGCACCGGCGCGGCACCTCGCCAAGAAGGAAGCAGCGAGAAATGCAGATTGACCCAGCCGTGCGTCGGTACATCGAGCAAATCCTCCGGCACGAGATTGCCGTAGGCGACCACCGGGATGCAGTCGGCGTTTAATTCGCGGATCTGCTGCTGGATCTCTTCATCGCGCAGGGTCGTCGGGGTGAGCACGGGAATGTCGTGTTCCAAGGCCAGAGCCTTCACCGGCGAGGGCGAAAGCGACTTACCGCGGCCACGGCGGGCATCGGGGCGAGTGAGAACAGCGACGATTTCATGACGGGAGTCTTCGAGCAACTTCTTCAGTGCAACGACAGCAGGTTCCGGGGTTCCGGCAAAAATCAGGCGCACAGTAAGTGGATTCCTTCCTGGTGGACCTAGTTGTTCTAGTTAATCTAGTGATGAAACTCGGGGCGCCACACCCAGGGGTCTAGGCGCAGGTGAGTTAACCGCGGTTGAGGAACCAGTCCTGCTCACGCAGAGAACGCATCGCGGTCTTGCGCTCGTCGCCCTCGAGACGCTTCAAAAACAGCACACCATCCAGGTGGTCGCTTTCATGCTGCACACAGCGAGCCAGCAAATCATCAGCTTCGAAGCTCACCGGTGTGCCGTGGCGATCCTGGCCAGTAACGCGCACACGTGCGTGTCGAGTCACGGGTCCATTAATACCCGGGATAGATAGGCATCCTTCGATTTCGTGGACAGTCTCGTCGCCGATGGCTTCCCATTCCGGATTGACGATGTGCCCGCGGGTGCCGTTGCAGTCGTAGACGAAAACGCGCTGCAGCACGCCGACCTGGTTTGCCGCGAGCCCGACGCCCTGTTGCTCGTCCATCGTGTCGAACATGTCATCAATCAGGTGCGACAGCGTCGCGTCGAAATCAGTGACGGTATCCGCCTTGGACAGCAACACCGGATCGCCGAAAAGACGTACCTCACGAACTGCCATGAACTTAGAGCCTCCAAGAAAACTGGTGTGAATCAAGCGATAACGCGCTCATTTTAGCAGCTAGCCGAAATTAATCGGATCGACGACAACGCGCACCGGCGTCGGGTCCTTCCTGGTCGCTCGAACGACCTGTGCTGCCTTCAACGCCGCTCCCACCGCCCGTGCTTGCCGACGGTCACAGCGCACCAACATCCGCTGAATAGGTGTACCCGGTTCCACGCCTGCTGGTGGTCTGGCGTTGCGGGGAAGGTCTACCGGCCCCAGGATTTCCGCGCCCGATGGAACCTCCAGGGACTCCATGAAGTTACGCAGGCCCTCTTCAGTCCCGTCCACCGCTGCCACGTGAAAGGCCGGAGGCAGAGCGGCGGCTGTACGGTCGGCCAATTCCCTGTTCGCAGCGCCTACCGCGTCCCATGCCAGAAGATCGGCCACAGTCGGGACTGCAGCATCCGCATCGATAACCACTGCCCCTCCTCGCTCCCGCGGGCGCGCAAGCGTGACAGCTCGAGACCAATGCGCATAGGCCTCTTCATGAGCGCGCAAGTCCTGCCGGCCGAGCATCGCCCAAGTGTCCAGCAGCATCACTGCTCCGTAGCCCTCCGGCGCATAAGGCTCGGCTCCCGGCGTGGCCACCACGACCCTCGGGCCTTCGGGAATGTCGTCAACAATCCGTTCGCCAGAGGAAGCGACGACTGGGAATGGACTGAAAATACGACCAAACTCTTCCGCCGTACGTTCACTGCCGACCACGACTGGCCGAATCTTGGTGGAACCGCAGCTATGGCAACGGTGGTGGATGTCGATGCGGCCACACCACCGACAGGTCGGCGGCGCCGGATCGTCCGGGTTATCGGACGGTGGAATTCCCAGTGGACCGTTACACCAGCGACAGCGCGCAGGCGCGCCACAGGAGCGACACGACAATGTCGGTACATATCCCTTGCGGGGTACCTGGACCAGAATCGGAAGCTCTTCGCGCAGCGCGGCTTTTGCCCGTCGAAAAGCGATGGCAGGAAGGCGTCCCCTACTCACGTCATCCGGGTCTTCGGAAGTGTCCGTGGAGGCAATCATCTCCGGCATGGATTCAGCGAGGGCGTCGGCGCCTGCAACCAGATTGTGCGCCCAACCTGAGGAGACCAGCAGCTGCACCTCTGCTGTACGGCTATACGATGCAAAAATAAGAGCGCATCCCTCCTGCGCACTTCGCGTGACCAGCACCTCGCGAGAGTGGACGTAGGGTGCGCGGGGGTCTACGAGGTTGTCATCGCCATCATCGACAATCACTGCTAAACGCAGATTCTGCACTGGGGCGTACGCTGCCGAGCGCGTTCCGACGACTATGCGCCCCTGGCCGTGCAGGATATCCAGGTAGCGGCGATAGCGGGACTCGGGACCGAGACCAGCCCCGAGAAGAGTGAGCTGACGGGCAGAAATGAGCTCGCGAAAAGCGCTCTCGAAGCGTGCCTGCGTGCGTGCGTCCGGCACAATGATGAGAACACCGCCACCATCGCGGGCGACCAAAACGCTGAGCGCGGCGAGCATGGCTGCCACCTGTTCCCCTGGAACTGGCTGCCACGCTGCGCGTGCCGGGGCGCCCTTGCGGACGGAATCGACAAAGGATTCGCCGAAGACATAGTTGCCCCACGCGGAAAGGTCCGGATCCTCGGTGGCAAGCTTTCCCAATTCCTCCCACGTTGGGGGCATCTTCTCCTTGCGGGCACGTTCGGCCCGTGCATGACGGGTTGGGATGGCGGATCGAATGATGTTTGAGCGTGTTGCGCCGTAATACTCCGCCAGAGAATCCACCAACCGTCGAAGCTGTGGCGGATAGACAACCTCAGTGCTGATGACATCCTTGAGATAGGACAGTTTGCCGTCGTGAGTGGGCGTGGCACAGCGCTCCAGCACCAGCGCATTGACCAATTGGCCGTGGAATCGAATCCGCACCCGGCAACCGACAACCGCTTCCTCCGCTAGCGCGCGCGGAACCAGGTAATCGAAGGGGCGATCCAACTGCGGCAGCCCCAAAAGTGGAAGCACCCGCGCGACAGGCAGCTTCTCAGCTGCGGCGGCGGGTGCGAAAGGGGCGTCGGTCATAGAGTCTTACTCTACTTCCCCACCCCAGGGTCATGCTGGCGGGTGGTGTTTATCCCAGGCCAGCGGCTGCGCGGAGCTCTTCAACACGGTTGAGTTGCTCCCACGGCAGGTCCAAGTCAGTTCGGCCGAAGTGACCGTAGGTGGAGGTCTGCGCATAAATCGGGCGCAGCAAGTCCAGGTCACGAATAATAGCGGCCGGACGAAGGTCGAAGACCTTGTTGATAGCCTCGCGGATGGCGTCGTCCGAAACGTGACCGGTGCCGAAAGAGTCGACGTAAAGGCCTACCGGGCGAGCGCGGCCGATAGCGTAGGCGACCTGAATCTCCAGGCGGTCAGCCAGACCCGCAGCCACGGCATTCTTCGCAACCCAACGGGTGGCATAAGCGCCGGAGCGGTCCACCTTTGACGGGTCCTTACCCGAGAATGCGCCGCCACCGTGACGAGCCATACCGCCATAAGTGTCGACGATAATCTTGCGGCCGGTCAGGCCGGCATCGCCCATCGGGCCACCGATAATAAACTGGCCAGACGGGTTGACCAGCAGATTCAATTCTTCGGTAACAAAGCGCTCGCGCAAGTTAGCGTCGTCGAGCACCCAATCGACTACGTGAGTCTTAATCTGCTCGGTAATCCACTCCTGGGTCACATCCGGGTCGTGCTGCGTGGACACCACAACAGTGTCCAAGTACACCGGGTTATTGTCTTCGTCGTAAGCGAAGGTGACCTGAGTCTTACCATCCGGTCGAAGCGATGGGACGATGCCTTCCTTGCGTACCTGCGTCAAGCGGCGAGCCAGGCGGTGTGCCAGCGCAATCGGTAGCGGCATGTACTCCGGAGTTTCGTTGGTAGCGTAGCCGAACATCAGCCCCTGGTCGCCAGCGCCCTTGAGATCTTCTGCTTCGACTTCGCCATCAGAGCTGCGTGCTTCCAGAGAAGTGTGCACACCGTCGTGAATATCTGAGGACTGCTCACCGATCGAAACGGAGACGCCGCAGGTCTTGCCGTCAAAGCCCTTTTCAGAAGAATCGAAACCGATCTCCTTCAGTCGACTCCGGACAATACCGGGGATGTCAACGTAGCTCTTCGTGCGAACTTCGCCAACAACATGGACTAAACCGGTAGTCACCACAGTCTCAACGGCGACCATCGATGCAGAATCCTGCGCGAGCATAGCGTCAAGGATGGAGTCCGAAATCGAGTCGCAAATCTTATCTGGGTGCCCCTCGGTAACAGATTCACTGGAAAACAGCCGAAGATTAGAGGCCACGAGCAGTACAACTTTCTTCTAGATCATTTCCCCAGCCCTGCGATGTCGCTGCGGCG
This sequence comes from Corynebacterium sp. HMSC075F02, assembly GCF_001838335.1. Lineage (NCBI taxonomy): Bacteria > Bacillati > Actinomycetota > Actinomycetes > Mycobacteriales > Corynebacteriaceae > Corynebacterium > Corynebacterium sp. HMSC075F02. The sequence goes on from NZ_KV836311.1 coordinate 202,277, forward strand.
TGGGTTTTCGTTTGATTCGATAATTATAGACCAAGCGGTTCAGTCGCCGTAGTAGGCACCGGCTACTCCGCTGGCTGAGGTTCCTGTCGCAGCTCGGAGACTGCATCCAAAATCGAACCGGCTACCGAGAACTTTGAGCCTCGCGGCACGTCCCACTGCTCGCCATCGAGAGACAGCAACCATCCGACATTGTCCGTCGCACCGAAAGTTTGCCCACCTGAGACGTCGTTACACATGAGCAAATCGCAGCCCTTGCGCACAATTTTCTGCTTCGCAAGCTCGAGTGGCGTCGTCGTCTCGTCGCCGGTCTCAGCCGCAAAGCCCACCATCGTCGTGGTTGCCGGAATCTCGCCCGCTTTACGCCGCTCCACAGTGGTAGCCAGAATGTCAGGGTTTTCTACGAGCTGGATGTTGCTCAAAGCGTCGTCTGCGACGCCCTTCTTCATCTTGGCCCCAGCGGTCGATGCCGGACGGAAGTCGGCGACGGCAGCGGCAAAAATGCAGACATCGGCCAACTTGGAGTGTTCGTGGGCGGCCTTGGCCATCTCCAAAGTGGAATCAACCTTTACAACATTCGCGCCCAGCGGTGTCGGCAACTGATCTGTATGTCCTGCCACCACAGTGACCTGAGCGCCACGCTGTGCTGCCATCTCAGCTAGCGCGAAGCCCTGACGCCCTGAGGAGTGGTTGCCGATAAAACGTACCGGGTCGATAGCCTCACGGGTGCCACCGGCAGTAATCATGAAGCGCACGCCCTCGAAGTCGCGGCGGAAGTGGCGCGGATTCTCGACTGCCGCTAATGCCAGCGAAACTATCTGCTCTGGCTCCGGCAGACGACCTGGACCAGTGTCCTTACCAGTCAAACGGCCATGGGCCGGATCGAGGACAATAGTGCCATGGCGACGAAGAATCGCGACATTATCGCGCGTAGCTGGATGGTTCCACATCTCAGTGTGCATGGCAGGAGCCAGAACCACCGGGCAGGTCGCCACAAGCAAAGTTGCGGTGAGAAGGTCGTCGGCACGCCCGTGTGCGGCACGCGCCATAAAGTCGGCAGTCGCGGGAACCACGACGACGAGGTCGGCCTCCTGCCCCACGCGGACATGCTGAACTTCATCGACTGCGTCAAAAACCGTAGTCGACACCGGGTTCCCCGACAGCGCCTCGAAAGTAGCCGCACCTACAAAATTCAATGCGGACTCGGTGGGAACGACGCGAACATCGTGACCGAGTTCCTTGAAGCCACGAACAACGTGTGCGGCCTTATATGCAGCGATGCCGCCGGCAACCCCGACGACAACCTTTAAACATTCGGATACGTCAGCATTACCGGCGGCATGCATACAGATATCTCCCCTTAAGGAAATGCTCTAGCCCTCAGTGTGGTCCAGCAGACCAGCGTTGATTTCACGAAGAGCGATGGACAGAGGCTTCTCAGCGACCCCCGGAGTAACCAGCGGGCCAACGTACTCCAGCATGCCTTCGTCAATCTGCTGGTAGTAGTCATTAATCTGGCGTGCACGCTTGGCAGCGAAGATAGCCAGAGCGTACTTCGAAGAAGCCTTACCAAGCAGCTCATCGATCGGCGGATTGGTAATACCAATTGGCGGGTCGAACACTGCCTCGGTGGCGGTATTTTCCTGGGTCACGAGAAATCTTTCCTCAATAGAACGTGAGTTACTGGGGTGACAATAGAAACCGTCGGAGCAATAGAAACACCATTGCTTGGAAACGATTTCTACTATCGATGATGTGGAGTCGCCCTGTTACTTGCCAGTAGTCAGCGCCTGAGCGATGGCCGCCACAGCATCATCGACATTGTCGTTGACAACAACCTCATCGAATTCGTGCTGAGCATCCATTTCCACTCGCGCGGTTTCCAGGCGACGCTTGACTTGCGCCTCGGTTTCCGTGCCACGACCAGTGAGCCTGCTGACGAGAATCTCCCAGCTTGGCGGAGCCAAGAACAGCAGGTGAGCATTCGGCGCTACCTTACGGATGGAGCGGGCTCCCGCCAGATCCACCTCAACGAGTACCGGACGTCCCTCGGCGAGAGCTTTATCCACCGGGCCACGCGGCGTTCCAGAACGCTGCAGACCACCGTGGATTTCAGCCCACTCGAGCATCTCTCCTGCATCAATATGCTGTTGGAACTTCTCCGGGGTCACGAAGAAATAGTCGCGGCCATCGACCTCACCCGGCCGTGCGGCGCGGGTGGTCATGGAAACGCTGAAGTACAGTCCGGGAACCTCGGCACGGAGCCGACTGACAACAGTGGATTTTCCCACACCGGCAGGGCCGGCAAGGACTACCAGCTGACCGTTTTCATTCCCGGCCACTGCGACTAGTCCTCCACTGCGTAGCCGAAGCGCTCCAGCAGAGCGCGACGCTGACGGTCACCCAGGCCACGCAGGCGGCGGGTCTGAGCAATCTCCAGGTCATTCATGATGTCCTGTGCCTTGACCTTGCCGACCTTCGGCAGAGCCTCGAGCAGAGCGGAGACCTTCATCTTGCCGATGATCTCGTTCTCGTCAGCCTGCTTGAGAACCTCTGGCAGGTCGATAGCGCCACGCTTCAGCTTGTCCTTGAGCTCTGCGCGTACCTTGCGGGCCTGAGCTGCCTTCTCGAGTGCTGCTGCACGCTGCTCCGGGGTCAACTGCGGAAGGGCCACGTGTTCCTCCGTAAAAATAGATTGGTTAGTTTCTTATTTACTTGCACGAGCCTCGCGTCCACCAAGGGCAGGCAACGACACCGTGCTTAACGATTGGAGACCGTACCGCACTTACCGGTTGTTGAGGCAAATGCTGACGGGGTGTCGATAAAAATGACACCAGGGCTTTATCCGCCCCACCTTTCGGTCGTGGTCAACCAACTCCGGCGATTGTAGCACCGTTTGCCCAGGAGAATGGAAATTGACCACGGTTTTTGTACGAAATCTCCCAGGAATCGTCACAGTAACTTGCCTATACCTACTCCGCCGCCACCTGAGGCTCATTAGGAAAATCTCGGCAGCTAGGTACGGAAGAAGCCCGCAGGGGCACCTGTTCTATGAGGTGCGCCCTGCGGGCCTCTGCCAAATTGTCGATTCGCTGCTAACTCTCGGATAGGAACGGAGCCGCAGCTTCAATAGTTGCGCGCCGCAGCGCAGCAGGATCAGGCCCAGCGGAGAGAATTGCACGCGAAATATTTGGCAGTGCAAGCCCCTTGGATTCCCCTGCCAGACGATCTACATCGGCCGGGGTTCCACCCTGAGCTCCCACACCGGGCATGAGAATGGGACCACGCAGGTCACTGAGCACCGGGGCGTCGTCAAGCGTTGCGCCAACAACAACGCCGATGCTGCCCGCCTTTGCACCAGCGTCAATCTGGCGGGCATTAATAGCGGCTGCCTGGTTGACCATGGTCTGAGCCAGACTCTCACCCGAAACCGTCGCCTTCTGTACGGACGCACCTTCCGGATTGGACGTTGCGGCCAGCACGAACAGGCCGCGTCCGTTCTCCAACGCCAACGAAAACGCCGGATCAAGAGCACCGAACCCAAGGTACGGAGATACCGTCAGTGCGTCGGCGGCTAGCGGCGAGCTATCCGACAGCCAGGCATCAGCGTATGCAGCCATCGTCGAACCGATATCGCCCCGCTTGGCATCTGCAATCGACAGCGCACCGGCGTCCTTCAGATCCGCCAACGTCCGCTCCAGGACGGCAAAGCCCTTGGAACCGTAGGCTTCGAAGAACGCCACCTGGGGCTTGACGACGGCAACGATGTCACCGAACGCCTCGACGCATGTGGCGGCAAAACGCTCTAGACCGTCAGCCGAATGCGGCAACTGCCAGGCATCCAGCAGCCCCGGGTGCGGGTCGATGCCCACGCAGAGCCGACCGCGCTCGGCGACAACCTCGCTGAGGCGATCGCCGAAACCTTTGACTGTCCGCACTGCGGAACCTTCAGCCTTCGCGGTCATGTTAGGCCTGCTCCTGAGCAGCCAACTCTGCCGGGTGGAGTTCCTGCAGAGCCTTAACGCTCATCTCACCGTTGCGCAGTGCCAGAATGCCCTGCAGTGCGGCGACGGCCCCCTGAGCGGTGGTCACACAAGTTACGCCCTGGCTCACAGCAGCAGCGCGAATCTCATATCCGTCAGAGCGTGCGCCAGCAGAACCGGACGGGGTGTTGATAATGATGTCAACCTCACCGTCGCGAATCATGTCGACGATGTCGCGCTCGTCCGTCGGCGCATCGGAATCAGTCGTACGCTTTGCGACGACCTCACACTCAACACCGTTGCGGCGCAGCATACCGGCCGTACCCTCCGTTGCCAGGATGCGGAAGCCCATATCCGCCAGCGTGAGGATCGGGAAGACCAGAGTGCGCTTATCGCGGTTGGCCAGCGAGACGAAGATCGTGCCCTCGGTCGGCAGCTCACCGAAACCGGCCAGCTCGCCCTTGGCGAAAGCGGCACCAAAGTTGTCTGCCAAGCCCATGACTTCACCGGTGGACTTCATCTCCGGGCTCAGCAGGCTGTCGAGAGCGCGGCCCTCGAAGTCGCGGAAGCGGTTGAACGGCAGGACGGCTTCCTTAACCGCAATCGGAGCGTCAGCAGGCAGAGAGCCACCGTCGAAGTTGGACGGAATCATGCCCTCTTCGCGCAGTTCCGCGATAGTAGCGCCCATCATGACGCGGGACGCGGCCTTAGCCAGCGGAACTGAGGTTGCCTTGGAGACAAACGGTACGGTACGAGATGCACGCGGGTTGGCCTCGATGACGTAGAGCGTCTCGTCCTTGAGTGCGTACTGAACGTTCATCAGGCCCTTGACACCGATGCCGTGTGCCAGTGCCTTGGTGGATTCACGCACCTTGTCGATGATGCCTGCAGACAGAGTCATCGGAGGCAGCGCACACGCGGAGTCGCCGGAGTGAATACCGGCTTCCTCAATGTGCTCCATAACGCCGCCGAGGTAGACCTCTTCCCCATCACACAGTGCATCAACATCAATCTCGATGGCGCTGTCCAGGAAGCGGTCAACCAGTACCGGGTGCTCATTGGACAGCTCGGTAGCGCGGTTGATGTAGTCCTCCAGAGTGGCCTCATCGTAGACGATTTCCATGCCACGGCCGCCGAGGACGTAGGACGGACGGACCAGCACCGGGTAACCGATACCAGCGGCAACCTGGCGAGCTTCTGCGAAGGAGGTGGCGGTACCGAACTCCGGCGCCGGCAGCTTCGCCTCAGCCAGCACCTTGCCGAACTCACCGCGGTCCTCAGCCAGGTCGATTGCCTCTGGGCTAGTGCCGACAATCGGAACGCCTGCGGCCTGCAGACGCTCCGCCAGGCCCAGCGGAGTCTGGCCACCGAGCTGAACAATGACGCCTGCGACCTTTCCGGACTGGCTCTCAGCGTGGTAGACCTCGAGGACATCCTCGAAGGTCAATGGCTCGAAGTAGAGGCGATCTGCGGTGTCGTAGTCGGTGGAAACCGTTTCCGGGTTGCAGTTGACCATGACGGTCTCGTACCCAACCCGGGAGAGCTCGAGCGCCGCGTGGACACAGGAGTAGTCGAACTCAATACCCTGGCCGATGCGGTTAGGACCGGAACCGAGGATGATGACCTTTTCCTTCTCGGTCTGCGGGGCGACCTCGGACTCAGCAGCCGGGTCCAGCTCGTATGCCGAGTAGTGGTACGGAGTCTGTGCTTCGAACTCGGCGGAGCAGGTATCGACAGTCTTGAATACGGGGTGGATGTTCAGGCGCCAGCGCAGCTCGCGCACGCCGTCTTCCCCGGCCAATTCCGGACGCAGCGCAGCAATCTGAGCGTCGGACAGGCCCCAATACTTAGCCTCACGCAGCAGGTCGGAGGTCAGCACCGGAGCGTCGATAAGCTCCTTGCGGATATCCTGCAGGTTTTCCATCTCGGCGATAAACCACGGATCCAGGCCGGAAGCTTCGTGGATCTGCTCGATGGAAGCACCCAGACGCTGAGCCAGCTCAACGTCGTAGATGCGACCTTCAGTCGGACGCTTCAGATCCTCAAGGACAGCGTTGACATCGTTTGCGCGCTCACCTGCGAAGTCCTCATCCGGAACAGTCCAGAAACCAGCTGGCTTGTTCTCCAGCGAACGCATGACCTTACCGAGCGCGCCGATGTAGTTACGGCCGATAGCCATGGCCTCACCGACGGACTTCATGGTGGTGGTCAGCGTATCGTCAGCACCTGGGAACTTCTCGAAAGCAAAGCGTGGAGCCTTGACAATCACGTAGTCCTGCACCGGCTCAAACGCTGCCGGGGTTTCACCGGTGATGTCGTTGGTGATCTCATCGAGGGTGTAGCCGATAGCCAGCTTGGCAGCAATCTTTGCAATCGGGAAACCAGTTGCCTTGGAAGCAAGCGCCGACGAGCGGGAGACACGCGGGTTCATCTCAATGGTGATGATGCGGCCGTCATTCGGGTTGATGGCGAACTGGATGTTACAGCCACCGGTGTCAACGCCGACCTCACGCAGAATTGCGATGCCTTGGTCACGCATGGTCTGGAACTCGCGGTCGGTCAGAGTCATCGACGGGGCGACAGTCACCGAGTCACCAGTGTGGACACCGAGGGCATCAACGTTTTCAATGGAGCAGACCACGACGACGTTGTCGTCGCCATCGCGCATGAGCTCGAGCTCAAATTCCTTCCAGCCGAGGATGGACTCCTCGATCAGAACATTGGCCTCGGGCGATGCGGCCAGGCCGCCACCTGCAATACGGTCGAGGTCTTCCTGGTTGAAGGCCAGACCGGAACCCAGACCGCCCATGGTGAACGAAGGGCGAACAACGACCGGAAGACCGAGCTCTGCAACAGTCTCATGGACTTCTTCCATGTTGTGGCAGACGCGGGAACGAGCGGATTCGCCACCAATCTTGGCGACGATGTCCTTGAACATCTGGCGATCCTCACCGCGCTGAATGGCCGGAATATCAGCACCAATCAGCTCGACATTGTACTTCTCCAGAATGCCCTCGCGGTCCAGCTGAATAGCTGCGTTCAGTGCAGTCTGGCCACCGAGAGTTGCCAGGACAGCGTCAATCGGGTTGCCCTCTGCAGCTTCCTTGGCCAGAATCTTTTCGATGTACTTGGTTTCAATCGGCTCGATATAGGTGGAGTCTGCGAACTCCGGGTCAGTCATAATCGTTGCCGGGTTGGAGTTGACCAGCGTGACTCTCAGGCCCTCTTCGCGCAGCACGCGGCAAGCCTGGGTGCCGGAGTAGTCGAACTCGCAGGCCTGACCGATAACAATCGGGCCGGAGCCGATAACCAGTACGTGGTTGATGTCTGTACGACGTGGCATGGTGTTAGGTCCCTTAGCCCTTTCCTACTTGTTCGAGTTTCCGGTTGCGGACTTGTTGAAATCGACCTTCTGGATCAGCGCCAGGAAGTCATCAAAGAGAGAGTGCGCATCGTGCGGGCCGGCTGCGGACTCCGGGTGGTACTGCACAGAAAAGGCCATGCCGTTCTTCAGTGCGACACCTTCCACGACGTCGTCGTTAAGGCAGGTGTGCGTAACCTCTGCCTCGCCCCACGGGGTATCGAAACTCTCGCCGGCCTTGCCTTCAAGTGCGAAACCGTGGTTCTGAGCGGTGATAAAAATACGGCCAGTGCGGTGGTCCTTCACCGGAACATTGACGCCGCGGTGACCGAAGACCAGCTTGTAGGTATTCAGGCCGAGTGCGCGACCAAGAATCTGGTTACCGAAGCAGATACCGAATAGCGGCATGCCGTCATCGAGGGCAGCCTTGGCGACCGCAACCATCTCATCAGCAGTTGCCGGGTCACCCGGGCCGTTGGACAAGAAGACACCGTCCGGCTGGTATTCCTTCTTAATATCTTCGTACGGAGTGTTCGCCGGAACAACTACGACTTCCAGGCCACGCTTAGCCAGCTCACGCGGGGTGTTGGACTTGATGCCCAGGTCGTAGGCCACAACACGTGCCTTCTTCTCCCCCTGCGGTTCCACGACATAGGCCTCATCGGTGCTGACCTCGCGAGCCAGATCCGCGCCCTTCATCGCAGGCTGAGCGCGAACGATTTCCACCAGCTTATCGACGGGCTGCTGTGCGTCCTCACCGGAGAAAATACCAGCGGCAATCGAGCCATTGTCGCGCAAATGGCGAACCAGCGCGCGGGTATCAATCTGGCGGATACCGATGATGCCCTGTGCCTTCAGTTCATCTTCCAAGCTGCGCTCCGAGCGCCAGTTGGAGGGAATGCGCGACAAATCGCGGATAATAAAGCCAGCTGCCCAAATCTTGTTTCCGCGGGACTCGTAGTCCTCATCGTTCCAACCGGTGTTGCCGATCTGTGGTGCGGTAGCCACAATCAGCTGGCGGTGGTAGGACGGGTCCGTCAGGGTTTCCTGGTAGCCCGTCATAGCGGTGGTAAAAACTGCCTCACCCAGGGTTGTACCGGTGGCGCCGAAACCGCGTCCGCGGAACACTCGGCCATCTGCCAATACCAGGACTGCCGCTGTAGCGGCCGCGGCCTGCGACTCGTTGCTCACGTTATTGCCTTTCAGTTGGGTAGCGTGCGAGGAATTTACATTAATCATACGGGACGCATGTGAATTTTTATGCGTTGACATGAATATTATCCAGCGACCTCTCCGTTAAGAGCGGTCACCTTACCGCGCAGCACGGTAGCTGCCACGGACACGGCCATCTCCATTTCCTCATATGGAGTGTTCTCAGACTTCGACGCCAGGTCTTCGCCGCGGACCGTCCACTTTTTGCCCGGGTCAACAACGGTCAGGTTGGCAGGCTCACCGACAGCAATCGGACGGCCGTGCCCCGGTAGCTTCACGATTTGAGCGGGACGCTCACTCATGACCTTGGCCAGCCAGCGCCAATCACAATCGCCCTTCAAAACGAACTCTTCGGCGATGATTGGCATCGAGGTCTCCAGACCAAGCATGCCGGGCTTAGCGTGCTCGAACTCGCAGCACTTTTCTTCAGAGCCGTGCGGAGCGTGGTCGGTAGCGACACAGTCAATGATCCCGTCAATCAGAGCCTGACGCAGAGCCAGGGTGTCGCGCTGCTCACGCAGCGGCGGATTGACGCGGTAGATGCCGTCGTAGGTCTCCAACTTCTCATCGGTGAGGATCAGGTGATGCGGGGTAACCTCGGCGGTCAGCGGAATATCATGCTCCTTTGCCCACTTGACCAGCTCAACCGTGCCTTCGGTGGAAGCGTGGCAGATGTGCATGCGTCCGCCGTAGTCGCGAGCCATAATGGCATCTCGGGCCACGATGGACTCCTCAGCTACGCGCGGCCACCCGGTCAGGCCGAGTCGTGCGGCGGTCGGACCTTCGTGAGCCGATGCATCTGCGGTCAGACGCGGATCTTCGCAGTGCTGCGCCAGCAATACGTCTTCGCCGCGGGCGTATTCAATCGCGCGGCGCATAATCAGCGGATTGTCAACGCACTTACCGTCATCGGAGAACATGCGTACCTTCGCCTGCGAGTCTGCCATCATGCCGAACTCAGTCAGCGTCTCGCCCTTCAGCCCCTTAGTAATGGATCCGACCGGGTGAACGTCGCAGAGGTTCAGCGCCTGGCCCTTGAGCCACACCGACTCAGCAATCGAGGGGTCATCGGTTACCGGCGCGGTATTGGCCATAGTGAACACTGCGGTGAAACCACCGCGTGCTGCGGCAGCGGAACCAGTGGCCAGGGTTTCCGTATCTTCACGGCCCGGCTCCCGCAGGTGCACATGGATGTCAACCAGGCCTGGCAAGAGAACGAGGGAGTCGAACTCCAGGACCTCTACCCCGTCCTCGGCCGTGAGATTTTCTCCAATCTCAGCGATAACGCCATCTTCAATCAAGACGTCGACGTCTTCGCCTTCACCGTAGGGACGCACACCCTTCAGCAGCAGCTGTCCCCGTGCGGGTGCTGCCAATGGTCCTACCTCGGGGTACGAGGCTTCGTCATACTCATTGCGATTCGACATTTATGCCTGCCCTTCCAAGTTGGCGGAAACACCTGAGGTCAGCAGTGTGAAAAGAACTGCCATGCGGACGTGGACACCGTTGGCTACCTGCTGCAGCACGGCAGTGCGCGGCAAATCAGCGACGGCATCGTTAATTTCCATGCCACGAAGCATCGGGCCTGGGTGCATCACAATGCAGTCGTCGCGAAGCATCTTCTCGCGAGCCTTCGACAGCCCGTAGCGAGTGGCGTATTCGCGATGGGATGGGAAGAAGCCTCCGTTCATGCGCTCCTGCTGAACGCGGAGCATCATCACGGCATCAGCATCGCGAATCTCGTCTTCCATGCGGTAGGCAACACGCACCGGCCAGGTCTCGATGCCAAACGGCAGCAGCGTCGGTGGCGCGACGAAGACGACCTCGGCGCCGAGCTTGCTTAGCAGATCGGCGTTAGAGCGAGCGACGCGAGAGTGCAAAATATCGCCAACGATGACGACCTTGCGCCCCTCAATTCCACCGAGGCGCTGACGCAACGTCACCGCGTCCAGGAGAGCCTGCGTCGGGTGCTGGTGCTTTCCGTCACCCGCGTTGATGATCGATGGGCCGTTGCCAAATTCCTCAGTCCACTTGGCGATCAGCTGTGCCGCGCCCGACGATGGGTGCCTAACGACGATGGCATCGCCGCCGATAGCATCCAAAGTCAGCGCGGTGTCTTTCAGACTTTCGCCTTTCTTCACAGAGGAAGAGGAAGCCGAGATATTAATAACATCGGCGCTCATCCACTTACCCGCAGTCTCAAAAGAAGAGCGGGTACGCGTGGAGTTCTCGTAAAAGAGGTTATAAATAGTGCGGCCGCGCAGGGTCGGCAGCTTCTTAATTTCCCGACCGCGGATGACCTCCTTGAAACGATCGGCCTCATCCATCAGGCCGACAATTTCATCCTTGGTCAAATCCGCAATGCTAATCAGGTGTTTCACTGTTCCTCCGCCCGGGTGAGAATAACCGCGTCACGGCCGTCAAGTGCCTCTACCAGCACATCGACGTCTTCGTCGCGGGAAGTTGGCAGATTCTTACCGACGTAATCGGCGCGAATTGGTAGTTGACGATGACCACGATCAACCAGCACTGCAAGCTGAATTACTCGCGGGCGACCGATGTCAGCAATAGCGTCGAGTGCGGCACGAATTGTGCGACCTGAGAAGAGGACATCGTCTACGAGAACAACGGTGGTGCCGTCGATTCCGGAGTTTGGAATGTTCGTGGGCTGCAGGGCGCGGTGCGGGCCCTTGCGCAAGTCATCCCTGTACAGGGTGATATCAAGCGATCCAGTTTCCGGGCGAATGCCGGAGAACTGTTCAATCAAATCGGCTAGCTTCTCCGCCAGCGGTACGCCACCAGATGGAATACCGAGGAGAACTACGCGCCCAGCATTTGGGCTATCCAGCGCAGTTTTTTCAATAATTTGGTGCGCGATGCGCGCGATGGTACGTGCAACTTCGTCTGCATTGAGCAGCTCGGTTGTTTGCGGCGTTCCTTCGCTCATCGTGACCTCCTTCCCCGCCTCTCAGTGCGGTCCGTTAAAGGATGTCTTGATTGTGGATATTTGATTATCAGTTTGCATGACTCGCAACTACGGGCGCGGTGCAAACTTCCGCTGACCAGAATAGCACTCACACTTAAATTGCCTCTAAATGCAACAAAACTCCAAGCCCCCAAAAAAGGGACTTGGAGTTTCAGACAATCCGCGAGAACCGACTGTGATCGGCTCGCAGTGAGCCCGGCCGCTTTGATTGGCTAGGACCCGTTCTCGCTCTTAGCCACGTCTTCAGCCACCAGCTTGGCAATATCGCTCATGTCCAGGCCGGTAATCTTAGCCATCTCATCGGAGTCAGCCAGTGCCTTGTCAGCTTCCTCATTTGCAGCAGCCTGTGCCTGAATAGCCTCGTCGAACTGGGACTCGCCCACCGAAGTGCTAACAGCTGCTGCTGCCAGGCGTGCCTGGTCGGCAATCTTGGCCTCGGCATCGAGAACTGCGTTGATGTACGGTGCCGCCACATCAGTGGAGTATTCCGATGCCAGCTCAACGCCTTCCACCACGGCCACACGCGGAGGCACGTCGGAGTTGTAGAACAGCTCCCAGGTGGAAAGACGCAAGATAGCACGGTCGACTGCCGGTAGGCGACGCAGCGGCCACTCCTCCGTCAGGTACGAAGAAATCGTCGAGTCGATACCGATAATTTCCGCAGCTACACCGCGCACGATCTGCTCGGTGTACTCCGCAATTGGATTCACATCCAGATCGGGATTACGGACCATTTCCAGCCGCTCTTCAAGAAGCTTGACGACGTCGACGCCTCGCTGCTCGGCCTCAAATAGCAGATCTACCGCACGACGGCGCGCACGGTAGCGCGCGCCGTGGCGCTTGTAGTTAGGTTCGCGAACTTTCGCGGACTCCTGCGCATCCGGGGTCTCGACGGACTTGTGATCCTTTTCAGTCATGGATGTGTATGTATCGCTCTCAACAAAAGGGTGAACTAGATGAGGGAATTAGTGGTTGACGCGGGACAGGTAGGAGCCGTCACGGGTGTCGACCTTCAGTACGTCGCCGGTTTCGATGAACAGCGGCACCTGAATCTCAGCGCCAGTCTCCAAAGTTGCCGGCTTGGTGCCACCGGTGGAGCGGTCGCCCTGCAGACCCGGGTCGGTCTGCTCAACCTTCAGTTCAACCGAAACAGGCATTTCAGCGAAAAGAACGTTGCCCTCATGGAAGGACACCTGGCAGGTGGTTTCCGGAAGCAGGAACTTAGCACCCTCCGGCATCTGAGCGTCCAGGATGGAAATCTGGTCGTAGGTCTTGTCGTCCATGAAGACGTATCCTTCACCGTCGTGGTACAGGTACGTCATGTCGCGACGGTCGACGGTAGCAGTCTCAATCTTGACGCCAGCGTTGAAAGTCTTGTCAACAACCTTGCCGGTCAGAACGTCCTTCAGCTTGGTGCGGACGAATGCCGGACCCTTACCTGGCTTGACGTGCTGGAACTCCACGATCTGCTGAAGCTTATTGTCGTGCTTGATAACTAGACCGTTTTTAAAATCTGCGGTGGTAGCCAACTAAACTCTCCTGAAATTGTTAAAAAGCTCTCTGACGAAACCACGATACTCCGTATCTCATCGAGAGAAAAATAAAACGCCGTGATGTTAGGCCCGCGGTTTCGGCAGCTGCGTAATAATTTCCGGCTCGGTGTCGGTGATAATCAACGTATCTTCGATGCGCACACCGCCGAACCCCGGCACATAAATACCAGGCTCGATGGTCAACGTCATGCCAGCTGCCAACTTCCCCTTGCCGGTGCGAGCAGCAAATGGAGCCTCATGCACCTCAATACCGATTCCGTGGCCGGTGGAATGAACGAAGTGCTCCCCATAACCAGCCTTTTCAATAATGTCCCGGCATGCTGCGTCTACAGCCACAACATCAGCCCCTGGCACGGCCGCTTTTACGCCAGCCAGCTGGGCTTCCAGCACGACATTGTAAATCTCTCGGGCCTTCTCGTCTGCGAACTCCACCCCGGCAACAATCGCGCCGTCCAAATCTGACGACGTATTGTTCGGATCGTTTTCGCTTGACGACGTTCCCGCCTCACCGGCAAAGAGGGTACGTGTCATATCTGAGTTGTAGCCCCCGGCAAAGGCGCCAAAGTCAATAGTGACCAGGTCACCTGCCTCGATTACGCGATCTTCCGCCCCGTGGTGTGGCTTGGCGGAATTCGGGCCGCTCGCGACAATCGTGTCGAAGCTAGGCCGATCGGCGCCATGCATGCGCATGCGGTACTCCAACTCTGCGGCGACTTCGCGCTCCGTGCGGCCGGCGACCACGATGCCGTCGTGAAGCAAGTCCTCGAATGCGCAGACCGCGATGTCGGCGACATGGCGCAGAGCGACGAGTTCCGTATCGGACTTGACCTCCCGCAGTTTAGAGACGACGCCCGTAGTCGATACCAGCTCGAGTGCCTGTGGCCGGGCATCCTCTAGCTCTTGATAAGCGGCCATAGTGAGGAACTCAGATTCAACACCAAGACGCGAGATATCCAGCTTTCGGCATTGACCGACGAGTGCCACGCCGGTGTTGCGGGCGGTGAGTAACTCCACGTCCGGTGCCTGTTTGCCAGCCTGAACCGTATAGCGGCCGTCGGTGGAAAGCAGCGCTTCCCCACTGGCCGCAACAATCAAACCAGCATTCGAGCCGTGGAAACCTGTAAGCCAACCAACATGCGTCGGATCGACTGTGAGGAAACCGTCGCAGTCGTTGTCGGACAATGCGTCGATAAGAGCGGCTCGGCGGGCGGCGTAGTTCGTGGAGATATCTGTCATAGTTTCGTACTCACCCTTCTCAGTGCCATGGAATACCCATCAGTTCCGCATCCGACGATAACGCCCGCGGCAAGCGCCGACAGGTACGAGTGGTGCCGAAAATCCTCCCGGGCGTGAATGTTTGAAATATGGACCTCCTGGAAGCCCGCGCCGTCGGCAATTTCGGCAAGCGCGTCACGTAGGGCGACGGAGGTGTGTGTCAACCCCCCTGGATTGATAATGACTGGCCAACCGTAGTCGGCAGCTTCATGAACCCACTCGATGAGTTGACCTTCATAGTTGGATTGGCGGCAATCCACCACGACGCCAAGCTCCTTGGCTAGGGTGCGAAGTTCAGATTCGACATCGGCCAAAGTAGTGGCACCGTAAATTTCTGGCTGACGCTTGCCCAGACGATCGAGGTTCGGGCCGTTCAGAACAAGCACGGTCGGAATCGCCGCTGTGGCATCAGTTGCTGCGCGAAGAGAGGTCATGAGCGGGCTGACTCCTCCGATGCGGCGTGCCCATTGTTGCAGAGCAGTTCGTATGCACGCTCGAGGTCATCCATTCCCGGGCCTTCAAGACGGGCTGTTTCACCGGGGTTTTCTAGAATAACGAATCGGATCGCACCGTCGCGGTTCTTCTTATCCCTGGTCATCGCATCGTAGAGCTCGGTAAAACGACCTGTCTGGTAGGTCGTTGGCAGACCAATGGACTCTAGGATGCGACGGTGGCGGTCTACGAGTTCCTGATCAATATGTCCGGTGATCTTGGCCAGCTCGGCAACATAAACCATGCCTACAGCTACGGCATGGCCATGGCGCCAGCGGTAGTTTTCAAAGTGCTCAACGGCATGACCGAAAGTGTGGCCATAGTTCAGGATCTCACGGAGGCCAGATTCCTTCAGATCCTCAGCGACAACGCGTGCCTTGACAGCAATCGCGCGCTCGACCAGTTCTGGCAGGTCACCGTCAACATCGAGGCAGGCCTGCGGGTTTGCCTCGTAAAGATCGAGAATCTTCGTGTCCGCGATAAATCCGGCCTTGATAATCTCTGCCGAGCCCGCGATCAGCTCGGCCTTCGGCAAGGTGCGCAGGACATCAAGGTCACAGAACACCGCGGCAGGCTCGTGGAAAGCGCCGACCAGGTTCTTGCCGGCTGCAGTGTTGATACCGGTCTTACCGCCGACAGCTGCGTCGACCATGCCGAGCAGCGTCGTCGGGACCTGGATAACCTTCACTCCACGCATCCACGCGGCGGCGACGAATCCACCGAAGTCTGTAGCTGCACCGCCGCCAATCGCGATTACCGCGTCACGCCGGCCCAGACCGCGTTCACCAAAAGTGTCCCAAACTGTTTCAGCAACTGCGAGCGTCTTGCCCTCCTCCGCATCCGGAACCTGGATGCTAAAGGCGTCGACTCCTTTGTCCGCCAGAGCCTTGATGACGCCGAAGCTCAGCTCTTGAACGCTCTCCTGGTGAATCACCGCAACCTGGGAGGCAAACGTAGCGGCCTCCGCAATCTGCTCGGTGAGTCCATGCCCCATGGCTACCGTGTACGGGGATGGGCCTTCAACACGGATTGTGCGGGTTGAGTTCATTGTCAGTCCCTAGTCGTTAGCGTAAGAAATGTATGGAGTTGCTGGTTATACGGCAGTGATTAGCTGCCGCCTTTTAAGAGTCGCCAGTTAAGCCTCGTCGCAGGTTTCATCGAGGTAGCTGAGGATCTCGGCCACAACGCGCTGCGGGGAACGTTCGTCGGAACGCACCTTGAAAGTGGCTGCATCTTCGTAAAAAGCTCGGCGAGCCTCATAGAGCGCGCGGTAATGAGCCTCAGGGTCATCCGCCTGGAGCACCGGGCGCGAATTGTTACCCGCTGTACGACGGACCCCCTCTGCAATGCTGATCTCGAGGTAGACGACGTTATGGTCTGCCAGCAGGTCACGGGTCGCCTGCGAAATCACGGCACCACCGCCAAGTGAGACGATTCCGTCGTGGGTCAGAGCCTCCGCCACGATTTGTTCCTCGATACGGCGGAATTCCGGCTCTCCCAGCTCGGAAAAGACTTCCCCACAAGTCTTGCCCATGCGCTGTTCAATCATCTCATCGGTATCGGTGAGTCTTGTGCTCAATGCACGAGACAGTCGACGACCGATGGTGGACTTTCCCGATCCGGGCGGTCCGACAAGGACAATAGTAGGAACGGACATTCCC
Organism: Corynebacterium sp. HMSC075F02; assembly: GCF_001838335.1. Lineage (NCBI taxonomy): Bacteria > Bacillati > Actinomycetota > Actinomycetes > Mycobacteriales > Corynebacteriaceae > Corynebacterium > Corynebacterium sp. HMSC075F02. The sequence continues at coordinate 218,797 of NZ_KV836311.1, forward strand.
CTCGTTTTACCCTTCTTCGTGTGCGCGACTGTGGCGCTATTTCCAATCAAGGCGACGTCGAGTCTGCTCCAAGTAGCCCTCAACGTTACGCTTGGTTTCCTCCAGGCTATCGCCGCCGAACTTTTCCATCACTGCACGCGCCAGTACCAGCGCGACCATTGCCTCTGCGACAACACCGCCGGCCGGGACCGCGCAGACATCAGAGCGCTGGTGGATTGCGGTAGCTGCATCGCCGCTGGCCATATCGACGGTCTTCAGCGCACGCGGAACGGTCGAAATTGGTTTCATCGCAGCACGCACAACGAGAGGTTGAGCATTAGTCATGCCACCCTCCAGGCCACCGGCGCGGTTAGTTTCCCGATCCACGCCGTCGTCGGTACGCACCATTTCATCGTGAGCCTCGGTGCCACGGCGACGGGCTTCCTCAAAACCGTCGCCGATCTCCACGCCCTTGACGGACTGAATTCCCATCAAGGCAGCCGCAAGCTGCGAATCCAGACGGGCATCACCGGAAATGTGCGATCCCAGACCCACCGGCAGACCGTGGACAACGACCTCGACGATGCCACCGAGGGTGTCGCCCTGCTTCTTGGCGGCCTTGATTTCGTCAATCATCGACTCCTCCGCAGCTGCGGAGAATGCACGCACTGGCGACTCGTCAATCTTGTCCTGATCAGCGAAGGTCGGCAGTGGCCCCTCGTAGGGCTCCGAACGACCGATGGAAATAACGTGGCTGACAACTTCCACACCGAGAGTCTCACGCAGAATTAAGCGTGCCACAACCGATGCCGCCACACGTGCTGCAGTCTCGCGAGCCGATGAACGCTCCAGGATGTTTCGAGCATCGGTGTGGTTGTACTTCAGCATGCCGTTGAAATCGGCATGCCCCGGGCGCGGGCGGGTTAAGGTGGCGCCACGAGCTGTATCCAAAACAACTGGGTCAACTGGATCCGGGCTCATGACCTCAGTCCACTTGGGCCATTCGGAGTTGCCGACCATAATGCCAATCGGCGATCCCAGCGTCTCACCATGTCGAATGCCAGTCAGCAGGGTGACCTCATCAGCCTCAAACTTCATTCGCGCCCCGCGACCATAGCCGAGGCGGCGGCGTGCGAGGTGGCGTGATACGTCATCTGTAGTCAGGGGAAGTCCGGCTGGCGCGCCTTCTACGAGAGCGATAAGCGCTTTGCCGTGAGATTCACCCGCGGTAGTCCAACGAAGCATAGGTATCATAATGTCACGTTTGCCGTACTTCTTGTGCATTTGGGGGCATACAAGTTTCAAATATGCCCCATTTCATCGCCCCTGGTCTACCGCTTCAGGGGACTTGTAGGTACCCTCCGCTTATCCCCCACACAATGGCGGTTGCTGCAAGCATCGCAGGCCCATGAGGCACGCTCGCCGGTACAGGCGCTGTTTTTGCTTTACGACGGTCACCCCAGCCCCGCTTTCCCGCGGTGACTCCTGCCATGAGGAGAGTGAGTCCGGCAGCCAACAGAATTGCCACTGCAATCCAAATTGCTGTCGCCACTGGCTCGCCCGATACCAGACCGACACCGCCCCCGAGAATTGCTGCGAGCTTCACATCTCCAGCCCCCATAGAGCGTGGGTTGAAGATGAAGACTGCTACATAGAGGCCAAACCAGAGGCCTATTCCTGTTCCTATGGCTGCGACTGCACTGGCGAGATTGTCAGCCAAGGTGCTCTTTTGCTGGAGCACCATTCCAGTGGTTGCTATCAGACCCACTGCCCCTAGCACTAACCACCAGTTCGGTAGTCTTCGCCGAGTCACATCCAACCAGCAGCCAATACCGCCCCAGCCGAGTACAAGCATCACGACTAGGAAATAGAAAACCCGGTCAAGGTAGACCGGGGCAATCCTGTGCTGTCCAATCGGAGACAGCCCTATCTCAGTTATTCCCCACCCCATAACTTTGGGATTGTAACGGTTGTGAGCTAGTTCGGCAGCGCTGCACGCATCGCCTCGACATCGGGAGTGCGTCCAGTAAACTGCTCAAACTGTCCCACCGCTTGATGTAGCAACATGGACAATCCACCGACCGCCTGTGTCCCTCCGCGTTCCGCTGCTTTCACAAGTGGGGTTGGCCAGGGATTGTAAATGACGTCGAGAATCTTCGGTGCTCGAGCGAGGTAGCCAGCAACCGACTCAATTGCGGCTGACGGCACCGTAGAGACCAGCACGTCGGCATTACCAGCAATATCTGCCAGGTTTGGAACATCAAAAGTCACCCAAACAAATTCCATCCCCAGCGCGGCAGCTAATGGTTCAATGTCATATGCGCGCTCGGAGCGCGCTACCACGGTCACATGATTGACCCCCAGCTGCGACAGCGCCCAAAGTGCCGGCCGTGCTGTGCCACCGGCACCAACAACAACGGCGCGGCCACGTGGTGCGTTCGTGCAGTCTATCTCGCGCAGTGCTCCCAGTACGCCGTCGCCATCGGTGTTGTCGGCAAACCAATCCGAATCGCGACGGACCAGAGTGTTCGCTGAACCAATGAGCCTCGCGCGCTCACTGACTTCATCGGCGAAGTCCAGCGCGGCAAACTTGCCGGGCATCGTGACGGAAAACCCCTGGAAACTGGGGTCTGCGCCACCAACGACGTCGGCAAGCTCTTCGGCGTTGCATCGGATGCGGTCATAGTGCCAGTCATTCATTCCCGCAGCGCGGTAACCGGCGTTGTGAATAGCCGGCGAGTACGAGTGATCAATCGGATCTCCCAGCACGGCTGCGCGATGAGTTATAGGCATAGGAGTTCTACCTCTTAGCGGTTGGAATCCAGCACGCCATTGTTGCGTGACTCGTCGATAGCGGCCTCGTGCTCTTCGAAGGTCGTGCTAAAGACAGTATTTCCTTCCTTGTCCACCGTGACAAAGTACAGCCAGGTGCCGTCAGCCGGATTTTCCATGGCACGAATCGCCTCGATGGAGGGCGAAGCAATGGGGGTTTCCGGCAGCCCCTCCTTGGCGTAGGTGTTCCACGCGGTCTTTCGCGCGCGGTCCTCATCCGTGGTTGCGATTTCCTGATCTGGCAGGTCGTAGTTGACTGTCGAGTCGAACTGCAGCTGCATCGGTTCGTCGAGACGGTTGAGAATAACGCGAGCGACCTTATCGAAGTCGCCATCTGGCGCCTCCATCTGGATCAAAGAAGCTGCGGTAATCAGCTCGTATGGAGTAAGACCAACCATGTCCGCTGAAGCCATGAGACCCGTGTCCTCATAATTCTTCACCGATTCCTTGACCAATTTTGCAAGCATCTGTTCGGGCGTCTGCTGCGGGTCAAGGTGATGAATACCCGGCGTAATGAGTCCCTCAAGACGACGAGGGTCGTTGCCACGCGCAGCTACCGCGTCCCGTGCCCATTCTGGAACACCCAGCGCGGCCAAATCGGCCTCGCCAGCAGCACGTTCGAGATCGGCCTTGGATACGCAGTCATTGTCTTCAACACAAGTGGCCTCAGAAATAAGCGAGAAAATTCCCTTACGTACATCCGATGAGGACACAATGCGGGTATCGGCGAAACGGGCGCCAGTCGGAATGTCAACGGTACCGACCTGATTTTCGACATCCAGAAGAGCCTCGACGGTCTCGTCGGCCTTCATCCGCTGATGGAGTCGGTAGAAACCAGGCTGCAATTCACTTGAATGAGAGTTCTCATTCGCGGCCTGGATGAACGCACGGGAAGACTTGACGACGCCGCTTTCCACCAACTGGTTGGACAAATCAGTAAGTGACGTGCCTTCACTGACCTCAACAATCGTCAATGGCCCCTCAGCTTTGCCATCGTAATCGTCAACAATGCCGCCACGGTTCCAGACGAGGCCAATCACTCCGAGGACCAACACGCATAACAGGACAGAAGTCACATTGATTGCCACTGCCGTTTGGCGGTGACGAACTCGAGACTTTGTCCCACCGCTGCGAGCACCAGCGCGGTCCCGGTCGGCACCGCCGCTATCAGTGCGGCGCGCAGTCTGCGCGTCTTTACTCATCAATAATCTCCTCGAATGCAGCTCACTCTCCCATCGGTATCAGCAAGGAGTCTTCCCGTTCGGGTACGACACGCGACTGATAACGACTGGTGCGACATAGCTTTACGACGAAGTCGTAGCACTAGGTTGCATTGTAGGTGTGAATCGCCACTTCAACTTTTCAAATCCTATGCACGCGACAAACGTGCTTAGGTATTACACACTTAATAATTGCGCAAAGGTGGGTGAATTGTCACCTTTCGGTAACTTTTGTGTGCCCCCTTAGTCGGTATTTCCGTCCAAAGCTTTTGCCCGTCTGTCCAACCAGGACTGCAGAATTTCTACTGCCGCAACCTGGTCAATAATCTTCCGCCCGGACTTAACATCAATACCTGCTGCGTGCAGCCGTGATTGGGCCATTACCGTCGTCATCCGCTCGTCGGCGTAATGCACTACGACTCGGTCACCGAGTCGGCGCTGCAGCCGGAATCCAACGTCAGTAGCTTTCCGCGCAGAAGTCCCGAACGAGCCGTCGAGCATGAGGGGCATGCCGAGAACAATCTCGACGACCTCAAGTTCAGTGGCAAGTTCCACGAGCCGGTCAATATCCGGCCCGTCAGGATCTTTTCGCCCCGTTGCTCGAGTGACTGTTTCAACCGGGGTCGCCAGGATACAGTCGGGGTCAGAGACCGCGACGCCAACGCGGACATCGCCGACGTCGATTCCGAGCCGTCGACCCCGACCGGGATCATCCTGACCGGGGGTATCAATACGGGGCTTAGCCATTGTTTACTGCTCTTCCGATAGCACAGCCGTTAATTGGCTACTTGGACAGTTCGGCCTCAACCGCGGCCAATGCTGCGTCGATTCCGGAAGCATCAGAGCCGGAGCCCTGTGCCATTGCCGGTTTACCGCCGCCCTTGCCGCCGACCTCAGCGCCCATCAGCTTCACCAAATCGCCGGCCTTAATACCGCGATTGACGGCTTCATCCGAAACCGAGGCCACAAACGGAACCTTGCCGCCAGCGTTGGAAATCAACGCAATGACGCTTGGGCGATCCGCAAGGCGCTTCGCCAAGTCATTAGCCAGCGAACGGATGTCCTTCATCTCCGTACCGTCGGGAAGCTTAAGGCCGAGGTAGGTGACATCGCCGATGGTGCGAGCGGACTCCAGGTGAGACGCGGCATTGGCCAGCAGCTGTCCGGCCTTGAAATCAGCGAGCTGCTTCTCTGCAGCCTTGAGCTTTTCAGCCAGTGCTGCAATGCGGTCTGGCAGCTCAGCAGAAGGAGCCTTGAATTCAGTGGCCAGTCGTTCAGCCAGGAGACGCTCGGTGGACAGGTAGCGGAAGGAATCCATACCCGAGTAAGCCTCAATACGGCGCACGCCCGATCCGACCGAGGACTCGCCCAGCACAGCTACCGGACCAATCTGCGAAGAATGCGAAACGTGGGTACCGCCACACAGCTCAATTGAGAACGGGCCACCGACCTCGACAACGCGGACGATGTCGCCGTAGTTCTCGTTGAACAATGCCATGGCACCAGCTGCCTTGGCCTCTTCCAAAGGCATCTCGGCAGTATTGACAGCCCAGTCGTTGTCGACAGCCTCATTGGTGATCTGCTCAATCTCACGGAGCTGTTCCGGTGTGAGCTGCTCACCGTACTTGAAGTCGAAACGGAGGTAGCCCGGCTTATTCATGGAACCAGCCTGAGTTGCAGTATCCCCCAGTACCTGACGCAGAGCACCGTGAATCAAGTGAGTTGCAGTGTGCGCCTGACGAGCACCGTGACGCCACTGCTCGTCGACCAAAGCTTCAGCGGAGACACCCGGAGTGAATTCACCAGCGGTGACAATGCCTTTGTGCAGCCACAGCTTCTTGCCCACCTTTTGAACATCGTTGATGTGGACCACAGCGCCGGAATCAGTCACGATACGACCACGGTCAGCCAGCTGACCGCCGGCCTCGGCGTAGAGCGGAGTGCGATCGAGGATAACCTCAATCTCATCGCCCTCTGCGGCAAACGACTGCTTCTGGCCATCGGCAATGATGCCAAGAATCGTGGATTCGTCGGCAAGCCGATCGTAACCAGTGAAGGACGTCGGGTGTTCATCGATGAACTCGCGGTAGACATGCAGGTCGGTGTGAGACTGCTTCTTTGCCTGGCTGTCGGCCTTTGCGCGCGCACGCTGCTCAGCCATCTCGCGATCGAATTCCTCGCGGTCGATGGTCAGGCCGGCCTCTTCGGCCATCTCGATGGTCAGGTCGATTGGGAAGCCGTGGGTGTCATGCAGGGTGAAGGCGTCGTGACCGGATAGAACGGTTTTACCCTCTGCCTTGGCCTTGGTGGCAGCACGTTCGAACAGCTCCTCACCGGCGGACAGAGTCTTGGTGAAGGTCTTTTCCTCGGCGACGGCGACGCGGCGAATACGGTTCCAGTTCTCCGCGATCTCTGGGTACGACGGGGTCATGGTCTCGGCCGCAATACCAATCAGCTTCTCCAGCACTGGACCGTTAGCGCCGAGCAGACGCGCAGAGCGGATGATGCGGCGCAGCAGGCGACGCAGGATATAGCCACGATCGGAGTTCGAGGGGGTGACACCGTCGAGCATCAGCATCAAGCCGGTGCGGCTGTGGTCGGCGATGACGCGGAAACGGATGTTGTCCTGGTGGTTGGAGCTGTACTTCGAACCGGTGAGCCGCTCAGCTTCGTCGATAACCGGACGCAGCAGATCGGTTTCGTAGACGTTGTCGACACCCTGTAGCAGGAAAGCAACGCGCTCGATGCCCATACCGGTATCGATGTTCTTCTTCGGCAGTGGGCCAAGAATCTCGAAAGAGTCCTTGCCTGTTCCTTCGCCACGCTCGTTTTCCATGAAGACGAGGTTCCAAATCTCGATGTAGCGATCCTCGTCCGCCTCTGGGCCACCGTCAGCACCGTACTCCGGGCCGCGGTCGTAGAAAATCTCTGAACACGGGCCACACGGGCCAGGCACACCCATGGACCAGTAGTTGTCCGCCATGCCTCGGCGCTGAATGCGCTCTTCCGGCACACCAACCTTCTCGTGCCAGATGTCATGGGCCTCATCGTCATCGAGGAAAACCGTCACCCACAGCTTCTCAGCCGGGATGCCAAAGCCGCCGTCCTCAACAGCACCAGTCAGAAGGCTCCATGCATGAGTGATGGCACCTTCCTTGAAGTAATTTCCGAAGGAGAAGTTACCCGCCATCTGGAAGAAGGTGTTGTGGCGGGTGGTGATACCCACCTCTTCAATGTCCAGTGTGCGCACGCACTTCTGAATTGAGGTCGCGGTGGAGAAGTCCGGAGTCTCATTGCCGAGGAAGTAGGGCTTGAACGGCACCATGCCGGCATTAACGAACAGCAGGTTCGGGTCATCCAAAACCAGGGAGGCACTGGGGACCTCGGTGTGTCCCGCCTTTACGAAATGCTGGATGAAGCGATTTCGAATTTCATGAGTCTGCACGGTGTTCTACTTCCTCGTTTCACGTCGAGCGTCCGAGATGTTTAATACAAAACTAGCAGTCTACCCGCTCGGTTCGAGCAACTTTAAAACCACCCCACCGGCACCCCGTAGATTCCGACCGATCTCGCCTACTTCGATTTCCGGCGGCTCCCCCGGATAATTCGGCGAATGCGTCCGAGGTATTCAGCCATGCCGTTTTCACGACCGTGATTGGATGGGACGAAATAATCAGTGCCCACCAACTGATCTGGTGGATACTGTTGGGCGACGACACCCATGGGGTCATTGTGCGGGTAGATATAGTCCACCGCGTGACCAAGGTCCTTAGCCCCGCTGTAATGTCCGTCCCGCAAATGTGGTGGCACCGGTCCGGTCTTCCCGGAACGAACATCCTTCAATGCCCCGTCGATTGCGCTTATGACCGAATTCGACTTCGGTGCTGTTGCCAAGTGAATCGTGGCCTGCGCCAGCGTCAGCCGGGCTTCCGGCATCCCTATCAAGGCAACTGCCTGCGCCGCGGCGACGGCGGTTTGCAGAGCTGTCGGGTCGGCCATACCGATGTCTTCGCTGGCCAGAATAACGATTCGGCGGGCAATAAACCGAGGGTCTTCCCCACCCTCAATCATCCGCGCCAGGTAATGCAGGGCAGCATCGACATCAGATCCGCGAACGGACTTAATAAACGCGCTGGTGACGTCGTAATGCTGGTCGCCGTCGCGGTCATAGCGAACCACGGCTCTGTTGATCGAATTGGCAAGCGACTCAGCGGTAATCTGCTCACCATCGGCGACGGCTTCTGCGGCTGCCTCGAGGTACGTGAGGGAACGACGAGCATCACCAGCTGCCAGCGCAATGAGCTGTTTACGTGCATCGTCTGTCATACTGACGCGACCATTCAGGCCGCGCTCATCGGTAAGTGCTCGATCAATGAGCGTGCCGACGGCTTCGTCGTCCAGTGACTGCAACTGCAACAGCAGTGACCGACTGAGCAGCGGGGACACCACTGAGAAGGATGGGTTTTCCGTCGTTGCCGCGACGAGAAGGACAATCCGGTTTTCCACGGCACCCAACAGGGCATCCTGCTGGGTCTTGGAAAAACGGTGCACCTCGTCGATGAAGAGCACCGTTTGAATGCCCTGGTTAACGAGCGTGCGACGAGCAGTGTCGATAACCGCACGCACTTCCTTTACCCCGGCATTAAGCGCGGAAAGCGCTTCAAAGTGTCGTCCAGTCGCCGCGGAAATCAAACTGGCGAGAGTGGTCTTGCCAGTTCCGGGAGGGCCAAACAAAATAACGGAGGTGTCGCCGCCACCTTCGACCAGACGGCGCAACGGTGCTCCGGGGGCTAACAGGTGGTCTTGACCAACGACTTCATCGAGGTTTCGCGGTCGCATCCGAACCGCCAACGGCGCGTGTGCACCTGGGTGAAAATAGGCGCTCGCATCGGAGTTCAGGCCAGTGCTTGCTGGCCCCGCACTCCGACCTTGGCTCTTGGCCGCTGTAGGTCCGGCGACCGAAGGCTCGTCGAAAAGCCCTGGAGCGTCATCGGCGGAGCCGTTTGCACCGCCTGACGGCAGCTTATTCGGATCCGCCACGTGTGCCCTAGCCTTCCTCTTGCTCTAAGAAATCGATGACTGCATGCGCGAACTGTTCCAGCTCGTCGGCACGATCGTCCTCACACTTATGGGCGAACTGTGCAATCGCGCGAGCCGTGTTAGCCATGTCGCGCCGCTCCAGTGCTGAGCCGCCAACTTCCGGCTTCAGGTCCGTGCGTCCTTCATGCCCCACCCACAGCGCTTGTTTTGGAGAACCGAAGAAGGAAACCGTTGCGGAGATGAAAAACCAACCGAGCAACGCCGCAGCGATGAACGCCATCAAACGGCGGTCGCTCGTGCCGCGATACCAATGGTCACGAATCTCTTCCATCCAGGCACGGACAAACACGTCGACCTCTGCCTCCGATGGACGCTCCACGAAAACGTGCAGCGGGAAGCCTGCGACGACGCTGGCCACGTCGAAGATGACATCGCGGTAACCAGCCCACTCATAGTCGAGGAACTGGACCTTATCCGCCAGCAGAATGTTGTCCGGGGCGAGGTCAAACGGAGTAAACGCCCTATGCGTGCCCTTCTCAATTCGACGAGCAGCATCCTCACCGAAAGAGCGCACAGCGTCGGGAACAGGAATGCCGGACCCCTCGACAGCTCGCATACCAAAGCGAATCCCCGACACAATGCCGTGGTCACGCGCCTCGAGAGCCTCGCGATCGACCTTGTTCTTCACCCACATACGACGACGCAGGGTCTCAAATCCCTCTTCACGAGTATGCGTGTGAATATGCATCCGACCCAGCGAAGCGCCGAGGCTGCGGAATGCGCGCAATCGTCGCTCTTCATCGCCACGAAAGAGTACGTCCGCAAGAGTGTCCACGACACCGACGTCGCTGAGAACCAATAGCTGCTTTGAAACATCGTAAGCAAGAAGCTGAGGCCCCGGGCGGACGTCGTCAGGCAGTGTATTGATGAACTGGTACGCCACGACTTCCCGTAAAACGGCGGGATCGACGCCTTCAGTCGTCGTAGGAATTTGCTTTACGACGACCGTGCGTTCCTGCATAAAGGGATTTGTGGCGACCCGTACGCGGACAACAAGAGCGTTTGACTGACCTGTAAGTACTTCTGGATCCGACAACACTGGAGTGCCGCCGAATCGTGCGGAAAGCAGTGTCTCTGCATCTTTAACTACGCTGTCAACTTCTGCTGCAGCGTCGTCCGAGTACTCCATTGAATGCCCTTTCAATGAGCCAGTTTCAGTCAGGCGATACGGATGTTGCGTTGTGGCCAGTACCGCCTTGGTTAGGAGGAATTGGCGCCACTCGCGCTGTTCACGCTGGAGTGGCAGATCACATTCCTCGCAATGTGATTTCTTTGTTTACTTGCTGTCGCCTGCGTCGGCTGCTGCCTTAACGCCGTCTGCCTTCTGCTTTGGCTTCGGCTTGAAGTCGATACCGGTCTCCTTGCGCTGCTGAGCGGTAATCGGAGTCGGGGCGTCAGTCAACGGATCAACGCCGCCACCGGACTTCGGGAAGGCGATAACTTCGCGAATGGAGTCAACGCCGGCCAGCAGGGAAACGATACGGTCCCAACCGAATGCGATACCACCGTGCGGCGGAGCGCCGTACTGGAAGGCATCCAGCAGGAAGCCGAACTGCTCCTGTGCCTCTTCCTCGCCGATGCCCATAACATCGAAGACGCGCTTCTGGACATCTGGGCGGTGAATACGAATGGAGCCGCCACCAATTTCGTTACCGTTGCAGACGATGTCGTAGGCGTAAGCCAGTGCGTTGCCAGGATCCTTGTCGAAGGTATCCATGTGCTCTGGCTTCGGCGAGGTGAAGGCGTGGTGCACAGCAGTCCACTGCGAGTGGCCCAGGGCAACGTCACCGGAAGCGGTAGCGTCGGCAGCCGGCTCGAACAACGGTGCGTCGACGACCCAGGTGAATGCCCAGTCGCCTTCCTTGATAAGGCCGAGCTTCTTGGCAATCTCTCCACGAGCAGCACCCAGCAGTGCACGGGAGCTCTTAGCGTCACCTGCAGCGAAGAAGATGCAGTCACCCGGCTTCGCGCCTACGTGCGCCGCGATGCCTTCACGCTCTGCGTCAGTAATGTTCTTGGCAACCGGGCCGCCCAGAGTGCCGTCCTCCCCAACAAGGATGTAGGCCAAGCCCTTTGCGCCGCGCTGGCGGGCCCAATCCTGCCAAGCGTCGAGCTGACGACGAGGCTGCGATGCGCCACCGTCCATAACAACTGCACCGACGTAATCGTTCTGGAAGACACGGAAAGTGGTGTCCTTGAAGAACTCGGTGCACTCCACCAGCGGAATGTCGAAGCGCAGGTCCGGCTTGTCAGAACCGTACTTCTCCATGGCCTCCTTGAAGGTCATGCGTGGAATCGGGGTCTGAACAGTGACACCGGCCTCGGCGAAGATAGCAACCAGAATCTCTTCTGCCAGCGCAATGACATCGTCCTGCTCGGCGAAGCTCATCTCAACGTCGAGCTGAGTGAACTCCGGCTGGCGGTCAGCGCGGAAGTCCTCATCTCGGTAGCAGCGGGCGATCTGGTAGTAGCGCTCCATGCCAGCGACCATAAGCAGCTGCTTGAACAACTGAGGGGACTGCGGCAGTGCGTAGAAAGTGCCCGGCTTCAAACGAGCCGGCACCACGAAGTCACGAGCACCTTCCGGCGTAGAGCGAGTCAACGTCGGGGTCTCGATTTCGGTGAAGTCGTGGCTGTCCAGCACCTTACGGGCTGCGCGGTTGACAGCCGCACGGAGACGCATAATCTTGGCCGGGCCTTCACGGCGTAGGTCTAGGTAGCGGTACTTCAGGCGGGCTTCCTCGCCGACAGTGCCAGAAGTTCCAACATCCTCGAGCTGGAACGGCAATGCCGCCGACTCGTTGAGGATGGTCAGCTCCGTAACATTGACCTCAATTTCACCCGATGCCAGGTTCGGGTTTTCGGAGCCCTCCGGGCGCTTCTCAACGACACCGGTGACCTGAATGCAGTATTCGCTGCGCAGGTGGTGTGCACGCTCAGCAACTTCGCTGTTGCGGAACACAACCTGGGCGTAACCGGAGCGGTCACGCATGTCGATGAAGATCACGCCACCATGGTCACGGCGGCGTCCTACCCAACCGGTCAGGGTTACTGTGCTGCCGGCGAGGTCAGCGCGGAGGTCTCCGGCAAGATGCGTACGAAGCACTGCGAATTGGTCCTTCCAAAATTGGTGCTATAGGGATTAACGCTGTGGATAGCGGTTTCGTCCGTGTAGTCTACCTTGAAGCCAGAAAGGTGAGAAGAAGACCCCGGCTATTTTGCTTATTACCGGTCATCGCCTTGGGCCTACCTCGGGCTTCATGTACTCACTTAGACAAAGTTCTCCGTAGATCCTGACGTTGATTTACATGCGGATACTATGACGCAGCGCTATTCAATGGCCCGTTTTCCGCACCTTATGCAATAGTCTTACTCCTATGACCTTCCGGAATGACTTCCAAAAGAGCTCGGCTCGTGCCGAGCGACGCTCGGGTGGTGGCCGCGCTATCGCCGTAGGCGGTGGCGGTATCGGCGGCCTTGTCCTCATCGGCCTGTACTTACTTCTCGGCGGCGACCCGGGACAATTGGGACAGCTGACAGGTGCCCAGAACAACCAGTCCTCGCAGACTGCACAGCAGTCCCCTGGCGAGGATCCCTGCAAGACCGGCGAAGATGCCAACAGCCGCATCGATTGCCGGATGGAATTCACCGGTATTTCGGTCGACCGAGTCTGGGAAGAACAACTCCCCGCACAGGCCGGCATCGAGTACACGAACCCAGGCTTAGTCCTCTTTGAAGGCTCCACTCAGTCGGGCTGCGGCGCAGCGTCCTCGTCCACCGGCCCGTTCTACTGCCCCGCCGATCAAACGGCCTACTTCGACACGGAGTTCTTTAGCACCCTGGAGCGCATGGGCGGAGGCAACGGACCGCTCGCACAGGAATACGTCGTGGCCCACGAATTCGCCCACCATATCCAAAGGTTGGAGGGCACACTCGGCCGCAGTAACTACAACGAACCGGGCCCCGATTCCGACGCTGTAAAGATCGAGCTGCAGGCCGACTGCTACGCGGGTATCTGGGCTCATTACGCGGACAAGGGGCCGGACGCAATCCTCGAACCGCTTTCCGACGAGCAAGTTGCCGATGCCCTCAAAACTACGAAGGCCATTGGCGATGACACCATCCAGCAGCATTCCGGCGGTGGTGTTCAACCGGACTCCTGGACCCACGGCTCGGCCGAGCAGCGTACGAAGGCATTCCTCACCGGCTACAAGTCAGGAAAGATGTCTCAGTGCGACACTCTCGAGCGCGGCGTCTACAGCTAGACTCCGCACTTAACAAATGCGCGTTTCCTAGATGCGCGGCTGCAACTCCTGAACCAGTGCATCTAGGGCGACTGCGTGCTGCTCGTGGGACTCAAGGTTCTTCAGCTGAACCTCGCCCGCGGCCAATTCAGACTCGCCGAGGACCAACGCAAATCGGGCTCCAGCGCGATCGGCACCCTTCATCGCGCCCTTCAGACCGCGGCCGCCGTAGGACATATCTGCGCGGATACCCGCTTGGCGCAGCTTATTGATCTGCACCGCCATAGCGTGAGCGGCTTCTTCACCGAGCGCAACACCATACACATCGACGCGTCGACCATCGCTGGCATGCTTGCCCTCTGCTTCCAGTGCGAGCAGCGCGCGATCCACACCCAAACCAAAGCCAATTCCAGACAGCTCTTGGCCGCCTAGCTGCGCCATCAGCCCGTCGTAGCGACCACCGCCGCCGATACCCGACTGAGCACCAAGGCCGTCGTGAACAAACTCGAAGCACGTCTTGGTGTAGTAGTCCAGTCCGCGCACCATTCGAGGATTGATGACATAGGGCACCTTCATGTCATCCAACAGTCCAGTCACAGCTTCAAAGTGACCGCGAGCGCTGTCAGAAAGGTGGTCCAGCATCAGCGGCGCGTCGGCAAGCATTTCCTGCATTTCCGGTCGCTTATCGTCGAGGACGCGCAGCGGGTTGATGTTTGCACGGTGGCGCGTTTCCTCATCCAGAGGCAGGTCAAACAAGAACTCCTGCAGCTTAGCGCGATATTCAGGGCGGCAGGTGTTGTCGCCAAGGCTTGTCAGTTCAAGGCGGAAGCCTTCGAGTCCGATACCGCGGAAGCATGCGTCGGCAAGCGCGATGACTTCAGCGTCCAGCGCAGGATCATCGACGCCGATTGCCTCTACGCCCACCTGCTGCAACTGACGGTAACGGCCTGCCTGCGGGCGTTCATAGCGGAAGAATGGCCCCGCGTAGGAAAGCTTGACCGGCAACTGACCGCGATCCAAATTGTGCTCAATGACCGCGCGCATCACGCCCGCGGTACCCTCCGGGCGCAGGGTGACGGAGCGGCCGCCGCGGTCGGCGAACGTGTACATCTCCTTGGTGACGACGTCCGTCGATTCACCTACGCCACGTGCAAAAAGCCCGGTGTCCTCGAAAATTGGCAGCTCAATGTGCTCATAGCCCGCAAGTCGTGCGCGGTGCTGGAATGAGTTTCGCACCGCCTCGAATTCGCGGGAGACCGGCGGGACGTAATCCGGCACGCCCTTGGGCGCGGAGAATGGCTTCAACTTCTTTGGCTTCTGGCTAGAGTTCACCCCGCTAACTCTACCTGCCAACTCTCACGAGGTGTCAGCCAGGCTAGGTGAGGTTTTGCAGGAACGGGTTGGTCGCGCGCTCCTCGCCTATCGACGATGCGGAGCCATGGCCCGGAAGAATCATGAGGTCATCCGCCAGCGGGAGGACCTTATCCTTCAACGACTGCTGCATGTGCTCCGGACTACTGCCCGGCAAATCTACGCGACCGATAGCCCCCTTAAAGAGGACGTCCCCGCTGAAGACAATCTCATCTTCCCCATCGGAAGCGCGCAGCATCACGCATCCCGGAGAGTGACCCGGAGCGTGAATGACTTCGAAATTCAACCCTGCCCACTTTACTTCGTCGCCATCCTCGAAGAAATCGGCTTCCGTATAAGCCTGCATAGAATCGATGTCAAAGAGGTGTCCGAAAGAAGAACCGCCGAGCTTCGGATTGGCCAGCAACACATTGTCGCTTTCGTGAATGAAGACGGGGATATCCCAGAAGTCGGAGGCCTCCGCGACATCGCGGACATGGTCGATATGACCATGGGTCAGCAGAATTGCTTCCGGCTTCCAATCTCGCTTCTCAACCTCGCCGCGTACTACCTCGAACGCCCCCATGCCCGGGTCAACAATGACGCATGGGGTGGACAGGCCGTCCATTTCCGGAGCGCCTGTTGCCACGTAGCAGTTGGTTTGAAAAGGGCCGGCTGCAAAACCAAATATCTCCATGGCGCTCCATTGTAACGATTGTGTACAGCCTCCGGCAGGCTATTTGCGCCTTCCAACAACGGGAAGAGAGCACCTTTCCCCTTGCTCGTTGGCCTGTCATCTCGCAAATGGGAAGCAATCCCGGGCATAATGGTCGATTGTGTACGCGACGGTGACCGACTGAGCTGTTACTTCAAATGCGGTCACTATCAATGGGCAAAATCGTCCGCTGGTGTTCCGTCACCAGCAATAGATGACTAACAGATACGGAGAAAGACTAGTGGCCAATAATGAGCAAAGGCGCAAAGATGCGATGCGGACGCTCGAGCGCGAACTTAAGCGCCGTGCACGTGCCGAGAAGCTGAAGCCACTGGGCGTTGTCGTAACTACCTTGGCTATCCTGCTCTTTATCGGTGGCGGCATCTACTTGCTGACCACGGCTGGCGGCGCTGACGACAATGAGGCCGCTGATGAATCCACGACTCCAGTCGAACCTGCAGCTCTGACAGCTACTCCTGTCAGCGGTGAAAAGGTTCCAATGAAGCGCTCTTCCCCACTTCCGGAAACCGTGACCTGTGACTACCCGGATGATGGCGAGGCATCGAAGGACATAGATAAGCCAGCTACCGACAACGTTCCCGCCACTGGCACTGTAACCATCACCCTGAAGACTAACCAGGGCGACATTCCGATGGAGCTGGACCGCGCTATTTCACCTTGCGGCGTCAATGCAATTGAGCACATGGCCAAGTCCGACTACTTCAATGACACTGTGTGCCACCGTATTACCGGTGGTGGCCTGAACGTTCTGCAGTGTGGCGACCCGACTGGTACCGGTACCGGCGGCCCGGGCTTCAAGTTCGCTGGCGAATGGCCGGTCAAGGATTCTGGTCTGGATCAGAATACCCCGTTGGTGTACCCGAAGGGCTCTATCGCCATGGCAAACCCGAGCGACCCAGATGCCAACGGCAGCCAGTTCTTCCTCAACTGGGCAGATTCTCAGCTGCCTCCGCAGTACACCGTGCTTGGCTCCATGACTGACGAGGGCACCAAGACGGTTGCGGACATTGCGAAGAACGGTATCGAGGGCGGCGGTACCTCTGACGGTAAGCCAGCTAAGGAAGTCCGTATTGAGAAGGCGGAAGTCAAGTAGCTGACTCAACTGACTGATTCAGAAATTAATCAAAAACAGGGCCAAGGTGTTTCACCTTGGCCCTGTTTTAATACCTACGCGGCCTCATCCTTTTTCACATATCGATGGGCTGCTAAACCGCCTACTGACCAGAAGTAATGCGGTAGACATCGAAGACTCCCTCGACACCGCGCAGAATGTTGAAGATATAGCCCATCTGCTTAGTGTCCGAAACCTCGAAGCTAAAACGCATTACGGCAACGCGGTCATCGGAGGTATGGGAGGACGTCGACAGGATTGAGACCTTCTGATCGGAGAAGACGCGAGTAATCTCCGAGAGCAGTCCATGACGGTCAAGTGCTTCGATTTGCACCGTAACCATGAAGACCGCACCGGAGGAATCTGTTGCCCAGGAGACCTCGATAATGCGCTCCGGCTCCTGGTGCAGCTTCTCCGCATTAGTGCAGTCCGTACGGTGCACACTGACCCCACCGCCGCGGGTGACGAAGCCAAAGATGGCATCGCCCGGCACAGGCGTACAGCATTTGGCAAGCTTAGCGGCCATATCCGCGCTGCCTTCTACCAACACACCCGTGCTGTCAGCGCGGCGCGGAGTGTTGTGCACGTTCATCTTTGAAATTGGCGTGCGGGAGACCAACTGCTCTTCGGCATCGTCCGCGCTCGAGAACTGCGCCATCAGCCGGTGAGTCACATGCTGCGCTGAGACCTGCCCCTTACCGATAGCGGTATAGAGCGCATCGACATCCGCATAGTGCAGCTCGGAGGCAATCTGCTTGATGGACGCCGGAGTGAACAGGCGGTGCATCGGCAGACCGCCGCGCTGTACCTCTGCAGCCAGTGCGTCACGGCCGGCATCGAGTGCCTCCTCGCGGCGCTCTTTGGCAAACCACTGACGGATCTTTGCCCGCGCACGTGGAGTTTTAACAAACTTCTCCCAGTCCTTAGACGGACCGGAATCGGCATCCTTGGACGTGAAAATCTCGACGCGGTCGCCAGTTTTTAGCGGTGATTCCAACGCCACTAGCTTGCCGTTGACTTTGGCACCAATACATCGGTGACCTACTTCAGTATGGACCGCGTAGGCAAAGTCGACCGGCGTGGAGTCCGCAGGCAATGTGATGACATCGCCCTTAGGTGTGAACGCAAAAATTTCAGTGACTGAGAGGTCATAGCGCAGGGAGTCCAGGAACTCGTTAGGATCTGCGGCCTCCCGCTGCCAATCCAGCAGCTGACGCATCCACGCCATCTGATCGACTTCGGCGGAATCTCCCTTGTGAGAGCCCTTGGTTTCCTTGTAGCGCCAGTGTGCGGCAATGCCGTACTCAGCGTTGTAGTGCATCTCATGGGTGCGAATCTGCACTTCTAGCGGGGAGCCACCTGGACCGATGACCGTTGTGTGCAACGACTGGTAAACCCCGAAACGCGGCGCGGAAATATAGTCCTTGAATCGCCCCGGCATAGGTTTGAACAGCGAGTGGACGGCACCCATCGCGGCATAGCAATCCTTGGTCGTGTCCACCAGAACTCGAAGTCCGACCAGGTCAAAAATCTCGTCGAACTCATGGCCGCGGACAATCATCTTCTGATAAATCGACCAGTAGTGCTTCGGCCTGCCCTGTACCTCAGCAGCAATGTGAGACTCCTTCAGATCCTTCTGAATCATCTCGGAGACTTCCTGGATGTACCGGTCCCGCTGCGGCGCTCGATCTGCGACCAAACGCACAATCTCGTCGTACTTCTTCGGGTACAAAATGGCGAAGGAGAGATCTTCCAACTCCCACTTCACGCTGGCCATTCCCAAACGATGCGCCAGCGGTGCAATCACCTCGAGGGTCTCACGGGCCTTCTTAGCCTGCTTTTCCGGCGGCAGGAAGCGCATTGTGCGCATGTTATGCAGCCGGTCAGCCACCTTGATAACCAGCACGCGCGGGTCCTGGCTCATGGCGATAATCATCTTTCGCACGGTCTCTGCCTCGGCGGCGGAGCCCAACGCGACCTTATCCAATTTGGTCACACCGTCGACCAGTCGTGCGACTTCTGGGCCGAAGTCCCGCTCCAGGTCCTCCAGCGTGTAATCGGTATCTTCGACCGTGTCATGTAGCAGCGCTGCCACCAGCGTGGTGGTATCCATGCCGATCTCGGCGGCAATAGTGGCGACTGCAAGCGGGTGAGTGATGTATGGCTCGCCGGATTTCCGGTACACGCCGTCGTGAAGGCGCTCGGCGGTATCGTAGGCACGCTGAAGCACAGCCAAATCTGCGCGCGGATGCACCTGTCGATGCACCGCGACAAGGGGATCTAGCACCGGGCGGATTTTCGTTCTGTTGCCGGTAAGGCTTCGCGCTAGGCGGGCACCATAACGGCGTGCGGGCCCTTCAGCCATGACTCATTCACCCCTTATTAACCACGTACAAAGGCAGATCAGCAAGCTTCTCCCGAGCTCCCAGGCCTTCAACCTCCAGCACGGTGCACAGCCCGGTTACCTCGACACCAGCGGTCTCCAGCAGGGCGCGAGCTGCACACAGGGTGCCACCAGTTGCCAACACATCGTCGACAAGTACGGCCTTCTTGCCCTTCAGCTCAAACCCACTAGCCGGAATCTCAAGCGCGGCCGTACCATATTCCAGTTCATAGGTCTCGGTCAGCACAGGCGGTGGTAGCTTACCCTTCTTACGAATAGCGAGCACTCCCAGTCCAAGCTTGTACGCCACCGCAGAACCCAGCAGGAATCCACGCGCATCTAGGCTGCCTATAACATCAGCCCCGAACTCTTCCACCTTGGCGGAAATCTCGTCCACAATCAGGGCGAACGTCGTGGCGTCGGCAAGCGCCGGCGTCAGGTCCTCGAAGAGTACGCCCTCAACTGGAAAATCGGGCACGAACCGAATCTGATCGGCTAATGCCTCACGCGCGTGTGCATACGACACAGGTTTAAGCTCCTTTTCGGCGAAAAGAAAAAGTGCGGGTACCTGTCAACGATACCCGCACAATGCGCTTTTAAAGTAGTTTCACCCGAACCACTGGGAGGCGCTACCTCCTACTGCCCCGGACGCCAGGACAGCGGCTTGTCTTCATCGCCCTCAAGCTTCGGAGTCGTCACCGTTCGTTTCGGCGTCGACTGCTCCATCTCGCTTGCCGACGGCTCCTTCGAGCCCGAGTCCTCCGCAACATCAGTGGTGGCGGAATCGGTGCCCGAACCGGCTCCCTCAGATGCCTTTGCGCGGGCAGACAGTACCGCCTCTTCATGCTTGCGGTATTCACGCTGCCGCGACTTAAGAGACACCAACAGCGACGAAGCCAGGAAGATCGAAGAGAACGTACCTTGAATAATGCCGATGAGCTGAACGAGTGCAAGGTCCTTCAGCGTTCCGACCCCTAGCATGCCCACGGCGATGACCATCAGTGCCAGGATTGGCAGGAGCGTCGACACCGTGGTGTTGATAGAACGCATGATGGTTTGGTTGACCGCCAGGTTCACCAACTCGGCGTAACTTCTACGGGTCGATGAACGATAGCCTGCCGTGTTCTCGTCGACCTTGTCGAAAACCACGACGGTGTCGTACAGGGAGAACGACAGCACTGTCAGCAAGCCGATAATGGTTGCCGGGGTGACGTCAAGACCAATGAGCGCGTAGATGCCCATAATCACGATTGCATCCACAACCAGGGCGAGAATTGCGGCAATGGCCATGTCGCGCTCGAAGTGAATGGTGATGTAGATGAACACCAGACCCAGGAACACCACTGCAGCCAGCAGCATTCGGTTGGTAATCGAAGAGCCCCACGACTCCGACACGGTCGAGTCACCAATGGCATCCGGGGTCTGCTGCCCCTGCACATCGACGGGCTTGAATGCATCATTCAACGCGATGCGAGCACTATTAATCTGGTCCTGAGTCAGCTTCTCAGAGGTGATCTCCAGGATTCGGCCCTCACCAGAACCGATAATTTGCACCAGCTCCGGCTTCACGCCGGTGGCCTCGGTGAAAACCTCCTCGGCCTGCTCAGTTGTCACTGAGGCCGGCGGCATAGTCATCTTGGTACCGCCCTCGAAGTCGATACCGAAGCTGAACCCGCGAATCAGCATCGCTGCGAAAGCAACAACGATGATGGCGACGGCAATCTGGTACCAGCGCTTCCGCTTGCCGACGATGTTGATTCCACCCTCGCCGGTGTAGAGGCGGCGGAAGAAGGAGTCGTCTTTCACGCTTTCTGGCTCAGTGATTAGCGCCGGATTCGTCTGAGTAGTATTCATGGATTCCTACTTCCCCTCATTCGCGCTGGAGTGAGCTGCACCGGTGTCGGCAGCCGTACTGGCGGAGGCATCGGAGGCTCCGGCCTTCTTACCGGCAGCTACAGTCTTATTCCTCTGTGCAATCTCCATGACCGAGCCGAAGCCGTTCATCGACGGCTTGGACAAAGCTGGCCACTTACGAGTAGCCAGGATGACCAACGGCGCAGTCACGAGGAAAGCCGTCACAATGTCGAATGCTGTGGAGAGACCAAGTGTGAACGCGAAACCGCGGACATCGCCAACGGCCAGGATGTAAAGAACCACAGCCGCAATGATGGA
Source organism: Corynebacterium sp. HMSC075F02 (assembly GCF_001838335.1). NCBI lineage: Bacteria > Bacillati > Actinomycetota > Actinomycetes > Mycobacteriales > Corynebacteriaceae > Corynebacterium > Corynebacterium sp. HMSC075F02. Next base: position 239,924 of record NZ_KV836311.1, read on the forward strand.
CACAAAGTTACCCGATAGGATGGTGCGCCGTGCTCGTCGCCAAGCGTGCGGAACCGCGGAGCGGAAAGTTCTACCCGCGCGGATTTCGTCCTTAATGCGTTCGAAGAAGACGATGAAGGAGTCAGCCGTTACGCCGATAGAGATGATGATGCCGGCGATGCCAGCGAGATCGAGCGAGTAGCCAATCCAACGACCAAGAAGGACAAGGACGCCGTAGACCATCGCTCCAGCTGCTGCCAGCGAAACCAGCGAAATCACGCCCAGGCCGCGGTAGAGAGCAATCGCGTAGACGACAATCAGGGCGATACCGATAATGCCGGCAAGCAGACCGGCTTCCAAGGAAGCCGAACCAAGCATGGCCGGGATAGTCGTGGTGGTGCCGCCCGGCTCGCCGTCCTCACCTGCGAACGACAGCGGCAGTGCACCATAACGCAGGTTATTGGCCAGCCCCTGTGCCTCGTCGATTGAGAAGTCGCCCGTGATGCGGGTGGCAGAACCAACTGGGGTTGCCTCCTGAATCACCGGGGCGGAAATGACCTTCGAGTCCAACACGATAGCGACCTGCCGCTGCAGGTAGTCATTGGTCAACTTGGTCCATGTGCGAGCGCCGGTGTCATTCTTCCCGGACTTGAAGCTAAAGGAGACCTGAATCTGACCAGACTGCTGATCGTAACCACCGTTAATCGGCGCATTGGTATCAATAGCGTCGCCGGACAGACGCTGGCCCTTGGCCTCGTCCTCCTGCCCAATCAACAGCGGAGCCTTGCCCAGGAAGATGGCTTTACCGCCTTCGGGCGCACAGGTCACCAGCGGCTTGGCCGGGTCATCGGCACCCTGTAGCGGATCAACTGCATCGCGGTTATCGCAGGTCATCAGCGCAGCGGCTGCAAACTGTGTCGTTGGGTCTTCGGACTGGCGAGTCGCCAACAGCACGTCACGAACCTTCGTACGCAGCTCGGCCGCTTCAATTGAGTTCGCCGGCTTTGCCGGAGCTGTTGCGTCCAACTTCGGGGCCTCGCCCAGCGACTTGGACAGCTCCTCGGGAACCGGCTGATCTGGGTTCTGTTCCTTGAAGGCATCAATTGCACGCTTCTGCGTTTCGTTCATGTCCTTGTAGAGGTCATCAACACGCTTGGCGGCGTCCTCCTTCGACAGGACACCGACTGACACCCAATCTTCAGCAGTCTTCTTAACTACCTCGCCAAAGGCAGCTTCATCAGGGCCCTGGGTGGGCTGTTCTACCGGACGGAAGAAGAGCTGCGAAGTCTGGCCGAGCGTACGCGCCTCCTGTGAGTCTTCACCCGGCACGGTAATGACCAGCGTGTCACCGTCGGTGACAACTTGAGCGCCGCTGACGCCCATGCCGTTTACGCGGTTCTCCAGAATCTTGCGAGCCTGGTCCAGCTGATCGCGCGTCGGCTTTTCGCCCTGCGGCACCAAGGTTACTCGGGTACCACCCTGCAAGTCGATGCCCAACTTTGGCTTGGCTGATCCGCCGCCGGTGAAAAAGACGAGTGCGTACGTAAGGATGAGGAAGCCAACAAACAGTGCCAACAGCCACTGCGGCCAGTTCCTCTTGAATGTATTCGCACCGGATCTGGATTTGCTGTTCAAAGCAAAGTCTCCTGAATCGTGACGTTTAGGTACTTAAGCGCTTCGGGTAGAAACGCAGGTCTATAACCGCACCGCGAAATCGCGCGATACCAGGAAGAGGCATTGCGGGCGTCGCTAAGCAAAGCTATAAACACCAACCGCTAGAGAATAACCGATTTAGCGTAGTGCGCCGGTTTTGACTTGTACCTATTTAGTGAAAATCTTGCCCACGCTTGCCGACGGCGAAACCTGGGACGCGCCCGCTAACCCCACGGCGCACGCTACAGCTTGGATGCATGCAAACCAGCAGGGCGTGGGCGTGCAAAAAACTGCTACTGCTTTTCGGTGGAAGTGGAACCGTCTGTACCCGTGTTATCCGAGTTACTCGGAGTATTCGGGTTCTCGACCTGCTCATTGATGTCCGAAGCGGCATTGTCATCCGGACCGTGGCCGGTGATTTCTTGGACATCGCCGACGTGGTCATCTGGCGCATCGGAAACACGGCCACGTCGATCACGGTGAGCGTAGCTAGCTCCGGTACCGGTGGTGAGGTTGCGGGCAATGGCGCCCTTTTCCCACCGGGTCACGATGCCGTCAGCGATAATCAGGTCGACGGTTGTTTCGGTCGTATCAACGACCACACCATGCATACCGGAACCGGTGATGACCTCTGCGCCCGGGGCCAACTTATCCTGCATGTCCCGAATGGTGCGCACCTGCTTGTTCTGCTTGATGATCTGCCAAATTGGCAGCGCCAGGAACAAGAAAATAAGTAGGAGGAGAATAGTTTGATCCATGTCTGCCGAGTTTAACGAATTGCCAGCTAGCAATTCCACACTGCCCCGGCCAGGTCGATGAGAAAGCTATTCTCCGATAGTTCCCTCCGGAGGCTGCAACCCCAAGTGCCGCCATGCTCGGGCAGTTGCAACACGTCCGCGCGATGTACGCGCAATCATCCCGGCACGGACCAAGTAGGGCTCGCACACTTCTTCCACAGTCGAGGGCTCCTCACCGACTGCCAGCGCCAGGGAATTCACGCCCACCGGGCCGCCACCGTGCCCCTTGACCAGGGCAGTCAGCACTGCGCGGTCCAAGCGGTCCAGCCCAAGCTCATCGACATCGAAGACAATCAACGCCGCCTTGGCCGCACCAAGATCAATAACGCCACCGGAGTGAACATCTGCGAAATCGCGAACGCGACGCAGTAGGCGGTTGGCAATTCGCGGGGTACCTCGCGAACGCGAGGCAATCTCCACTGCAGCCTCTGGGCTGATATCCACCCCGAGGATCCCAGCGGCACGGGTAACCACCTTTGTCAGATCCTCGACCTCGTAGAACTCCATCTGCGCAGTAAAACCGAAACGGTCACGCAGTGGGCCAGTCAGCATACCCGAGCGCGTCGTTGCGCCTACCAGCGTAAAAGGTGGAATCTCGAGTGGAATTGACGTAGCTCCAGGCCCCTTGCCCACGATGACATCAATACGGAAATCTTCCATTGCCATGTAGAGCATTTCCTCCACGGGCCTGGCAATGCGGTGGATCTCGTCAATGAAGAGTACATCGCCCTCGAGCAGGTTCGATAGCATTGCTGCCAAATCGCCAGCGCGAATAAGCGCCGGACCGGACGTCATTCGCAGGGACGACCCCATCTCCTGCGCAATAATCATGGCCATGGTGGTCTTACCCAGGCCGGGAGGTCCCGACAGCAGAATGTGGTCCGGAGTCACATTTCGTCCCCGTGCCCCGGAGAGCACCAAATCCAGCTGCTCGCGGACCTTGGGTTGGCCGATAAACTCCCCTAACGACTTTGGTCGCAGGTTCGATTCCGCATCGACTTCCTCGACCTGAGCGCGGGCATCGACATCACGTTGTGCACCATTTCCCCCACCGCCAAAATGGTCGTTGGCTGCTCCATCTAAAGAGTCCCTGAAGGGATTGCCCGACACGTTAAACTCCGTGCGCTCGATATCGCTCATAGTCCCCTCATCCTAGTGCACTGCCATTTTTCATCATCAATGTAGCTGCAGGTCCTCGACCTGGATTTACTTTTCGCCCAATGTCTTTAGCGCCGCCTTCAGCGCCATTGATGTATCCAAGGTCGGATCAATCCGAACAACAGTCTCCGCTGCCTCATTCGCATCAGCTTCCGGGAACCCAAGCCCGACCAAAGCACCAACGACCTGATCCAGATCTGCCTTCAAAACAATGCCAGGCGCTGCTCCGCTTGCAGCTTCCTCCGGCTGGGATACCGCCCTATCCGCGAAAACCTCGACCTTATCCTTCAACTCAACCAACAGGCGCTCCGCCAATCGCTTGCCGACGCCGTTAGCCGCCTGGAGGGCCTTGGCATTCTTTGAGGCAACCGCATTGGCAATCTCGGCCGGCGACAGTACCGATAGAACAGACATCGCTACTTTTGGCCCCACTGTTGAGACAGTGCGCAAGAGCGCAAACATCTCACGTTCCTGCGAGTTGGCAAAACCAAAAAGCGTAATCGCATCTTCACGAACCGCCATTGTGGTCAACATGAAAGTCTGCTCATGCCTCACCAACTGAGAAGCTAACCTGCCCGTAATGGTGACCAAATGCCCGACACCACCGCACTCGATAACGCAATAGTCCGCACCGAGATCGATAACCTCACCGCGTAGAGATGCAATCACTTCTCACAATTCCTTTCACTACGGCTTCCCGAAAGACACCGAGATAAACGCCGAACTCACAAGTGTGCTCTAGCAGGCTCCCCTACCGCGAGGGATTCTCACGGCGAGAAAGCTCCAACTCCCGTTCCTCGTGTTGCTTAGCAAGCGCAGCCAAGGTGTCGCGCTGGCGTTGCAGAACCGGACCACGCCAACAGTGGCAGATAGCGATGGCCAACGCATCCGCTGCGTCCGCAGGTTTTGGCGGAGTTTCCAACCCGAGGATTCTCGTCACCATCATGGTCATCTGCTTCTTATCAGCCCGACCGTTGCCGGTAAGCGCCTTCTTTACCTCCGACGGCGTGTACATATGCACTTCCAAACCGCGTCTCGCCGCAGCGAGGACAAGGACACCAACCGCGTGCGCAGTCTGCATTACGGTGGACACATTGCCGCGCTCGAATACCCGTTCCATCGCAACCACGTCCGGCTCGTACTCATCCATCCACTGCTCCACGGCATTGGAAAGCCGTAGAAGACGATCCTCCAACGATGCCGTGGTTGGTGTGCGGGCGACCCCCACCGCAATGGGAATGACTTTCCTGCCCTGAGCACCTTCCGCAATGGAGAGACCACAACGAGTAAGGCCAGGGTCGATACCCATCACCCGCAGAGATCCAGCTCGATAGTTCACCTCTCCACTAATACCACATTTCGAACAGCTGTTTGTATCGTAGCTACACGGGGTACCAACCGTTGGTTCTGATAGGTTTAACACCATGAATTCACCGAAGAAGCTCTACGGCGTTCTCGCTGCAGCTGAAATGGTCACGTGGGCTCTGCTGCTCTTGGGGCTGGCACTGAAGTACCTGTTCAAAGTCACTGACATCGCCACCACCATCTTCGGCGGCATCCACGGTTTTACGTTCCTGTGCTACGTAGTCACCACCATCATGGTGTGGATCAACCAGCAGTGGAGCTTTGGCCGCGGTGTCATCGGCCTCGCCTCTTCTATCATTCCATTCGCAACCTATCCGTTTGAACGAAACACCCTGAAGGCAGGCCTCTTGGATCGGCCCTGGCGCTTTACCGACGAATCCGAGGAGCCACAGGGCATTTTCGAGTGGGCACTCGCGATGATTATTCGCCGCCCGTTTATCTCGGCATTCGTCATCCTGATTGTTCTCGCCGTGGTCTTCACACTGTTGCTGATGGCGGGACCTCCGACTCAGTGGTTCTCTTAAAACGGTTCTACTAAAACTTTCAGAAACCAAAATCGGGTTTATTGGCAAAAGTGTGTCCGTCTGGCGTGTCGACCGGTGCGTCGGCGGGCGGGCACCCTTCGCTACTTACCCCAATGCGAGTTACTGACTGCGTTTATGACAAAAATGACCTGAAAAATCGTCTGATAGTGACATAAACTCGCACAGTTTCACATTTGCAGCCGTATTCACACGCGCAGCCCGTAATTTTTTGAGGTTGCCAGTGTGTCGGGTTGTCAGTTTTTCTCCTTAACCCCAGGGTGTGGAGCTACCCGCAGGCGGGCTCTGACCAGTCGCTATCCTGAGGATCAGACACACTCTTTGACTCTGTCTGTCTCCCCCCCCCAAAAAAAAATCCCCATCGGACGACTCTCCGATGGGGATCTTCCATTCACACCAGCTCGCCGCGCAATTCAGCGCTGCAGACTACCCTGCACGAGCATCCTTTAACGCCGGGAAGCCGGTCAGCGGAACCGTCGCCAAGCAAACGCCTAGTCTTCGAGTTCGGCGATAACCTCGTCGCTGATGTCGGCGTTCGAGTAGACGTTCTGCACGTCGTCGGACTCTTCGAGAGCGTCAATCAGACGGAAGAGCTTGCGTGCACCGTCAGCATCGAGAGCCACCGTGGTAGAAGCGCGGTAGTCCTGATCTGCGGAGTCGTACTCCATTTCGGCATCGACAAGAGCGGTGCGGACATTCATCAGATCGGTAAAGGCGGAGACAACCTCGAACTTTTCGCCCAGGTCGTTGACCTCCTCTGCACCAGCATCGAGAACCGCCATAAGCAGGTCATCCTCGGTCAGCTCGCCCTTCGGCAGCTCGACGACACCCTTCTTTTCGAAGAGGTACGCCACGGCGCCGTTGTCTGCCATGTTGCCGTTGTTCTTGTTGAACGCCGAGCGCACATCGGAAGCAGCACGGTTACGGTTATCGGTCAGGCACTCCACAATCAAAGCGACACTGCCAGGTGCGTAACCTTCGTAGACAATGGTCTCCCAGTCAGCACCGCCGGACTCCTCGCCGGAACCACGCTTGCGGGCACGCTCAATGTTGTCGTTGGGAACCGAGGCCTTCTTGGCCTTCTTAATCATGTCATCGAGGGTGGGGTTACCAGCAGGATCACCGCCGCCGGTACGAGCCGCGACCTCGATGTTCTTGATCATCTTTGCCCACTCTTTGGCGCGCTTGGCGTCATTAGCAGCCTTCTTGTGCTTTGTGGTTGCCCATTTTGAATGACCCGCCATGTGCTAGTTCCTACCATTCCTCTCGTCAATACCCATGTAGATGGGAATTCGTCAGGTGTTCATTATACAAACCGGGGATTTAAATGCCGACAAGCTCTCGCAAAAAGAACTCGTGGAGCCGCGTCTCCCCCGTCGACTCCGGGTGAAAGCTGGTGGCCATCGCAGCCCCCTGCCGTACTCCGACCACTGTACCTGCGGTCTCTCCAGCCGATTCTGGCACCCGCGCTAGCACCTCAACATCATCACCGACACGCTCGACCCACGGTGCGCGAATAAAGGCGGCGTGTACAGGCGGCTGGTCACCACTGATCGCCAGCTGCGGAATATCCAAGTCAGTTTCGAAGGAATCCACTTGCCGGCCAAATGCGTTACGACGGACGGTGATGTCAATCGCCCCCAGGCTAACGGCATCCGGACGGGTATCGAGCACTTCGTCGGCAAGCAAAATCATGCCGGCGCAGGTGCCATATGCCGGAAGGCCATCGCGGAGGGCTTCCCGCAGCGGGTCTTCAAGCTCATTGAAGACCATCAGCTTGCTCATGGTTGTGGACTCGCCGCCGGGCAAAATTAGGCCGCTAAGCCCTTCCAGATCACGGGGCAAGCGCACCTTTCGGTGCGGGACGCCGAGCTGGTCAAGCACATATCCGTGTTCGGCAACGTTGCCCTGAAGAGCGAGGATACCGATTGTTTCCTGTGTCATTAATCTAGGTTCTCACTGCGAGCATCGAAGTTCGTCGCCACTGGCACGGGCTCGACACCCGGGGCCAGGCTTCGGGTCAGCCCTTCCTGCGTGACGACGGCCACGAGCTCGCCCTTTTGGTTAAAGATGCGACCGTGAGTCAATGCGCGACCCGCGTGCGCCGATGGCGAAATCTGGTCGTAGAGCAGCCATTCATCCGCACGGAACGGACGCATAAACCACATCGCGTGGTCGAGGCTGGCTTCCTGGACCTCAACGCCTGGATGCGGAACGAGTGCCGATGACAGCAAAGTCATATCCGACATGTACGCCAGCGTGCAGACGTGGAAGGTCTCGTTATCCGGCAGGCGATCCTTGCACCGGAACCATACCAGCTGCTGGGACGGGGTGTACTTGTTGTGTTCGAACTGATCATCCGGCACTACCCGGATATCCCAGTCCGCCCACTCGCGCATTAGTAGACGACGTGTGTTCGTCATCTCAGAGGTGTCGGTGACCACATCTTCAGGATCTGGCACCTTGCGCATCACGTCAGAGTGCTCGAGTCCCTCATCCCCCTTACGGTGGAAGCTGACCTGCATGACGAAAATCGTACGGCCATCTTGCACAGCTTCGACGGAGCGGTGGCAGAAAGACCGTCCATCGCGAATACGCTTGACCATGTACACCGTCGGGATATGGAGGCGGCCCGGGCCTACAAAGTAGGCGTGGAGGGAGTTCACCGCGAAGGTATTACCCACCGTGCGCGTCGCCGCGACGAGGGACTGGCCGGCAACTTGGCCACCGAAAGTGCGCTGCAGGATTGACTTAATGACTGGGCCACGGAAAATGTCCCGGTCAATCTGCTCCAGATCTAATACCTCGCGGATGTTAGCCATTTTTACCAGCCACGCTCAGCGAGTCGGTGCGGCTGCGGAATCTCGTCGACGTTGATGCCGACCATTGCCTCGCCGAGACCGCGGGAGACATCAGCGATGACCTTCGGATCATCGTAGTGCTGGGTTGCCTGGACGATAGCCTTGGCGCGCTTCTCCGGATCACCGGACTTGAAGATACCGGAACCAACAAAGACACCCTCAGCACCGAGCTGCATCATCATTGCAGCGTCAGCCGGAGTTGCAATGCCACCTGCGGTGAACAGCACGACTGGCAACTTACCGGTCTCAGCGACCTCGCGTACCAGCTCGTACGGTGCCTGCAGCTCCTTGGCGGCAACGTAGAGCTCGTCCGGAGCCATAGAACGCAGACGGTTAATCTCAGCGCGGATGGTGCGCATGTGAGTCACAGCGTTGGAGACATCACCGGTACCGGCCTCGCCCTTGGAGCGAATCATGGCAGCGCCCTCGTTGATGCGGCGCAGAGCCTCACCCAGGTTGGTCGCACCACAGACGAACGGCACGGTGAAGTCAAACTTGTCGATGTGGTTCGAGTAGTCGGCCGGGGTCAGAACCTCGGACTCGTCAATGAAGTCAACACCGAGGGACTGCAGAACCTGTGCCTCAACAAAGTGGCCGATACGGGCCTTGGCCATAACCGGAATGGAGACGGCATTGATAATGCCCTCAATCATGTCCGGGTCAGACATACGTGACACGCCACCCTCTGCGCGAATATCGGCGGGGACGCGCTCCAGCGCCATCACGGCAGTTGCGCCGGCATCCTCAGCGATCTTGGCCTGCTCCGGAGTAACGACGTCCATAATGACGCCGCCCTTCATCATCTCAGCGAAACCGCGCTTGACGCGTGCGGTGCCCTGCCCGGAGTTGTTCTCAACCGTGCTCAACGAACCCTACTTCCCTAATAAAACTGGTGAATGTGACTGTTTGTAGTCGTTTAACACTATAACGCCTGAACTAGACAGTGCTGTTCATTGAGTCAGAAAACACCGCGAACTTCCAGCACAACAGCGGGTTTTCCCACAATTAAGCCGTTGTCAGTCCATCTGCAACATCGAAATATTCCGGTTCAGGTGCAGTGCCCGCCAGCCGCAGCGCGCGCACTAGCGGCCTGGCTCGCAGTGCTTTCGTATCCGTCACCGCATCATTGTAGAAACGGCGGGCGAGCTCGAGCCGCGTATGGGCGTCAGAAAGCTCAATTGCCATCGTCCGGTCCACGGGCTGTTCCCCATAGAGCGCCACAATTTTCCTAGTCAGTTCGTTTTCCACGTCTGCACGCTGCCCAGTGTTGTTGGCTCTAAGTGGTGTGGCTTCCACCTTCGCCACTACCCCGGCGAGTTCCGGGTAGGCGGCACGAGCGACTGCGGCCCTTCGCCCCAACGCCGCTTCCAGTGAAGAACGCGCCAAGTCCGTGCGAATGTGCATACGGTTCAAACGCGTCGCTGTCGATGAAGCCACCAAACCGCTAACGAGTACGACAATCAGCGCAATGACTAGGACAACGACCCAGATTGGAACGGTTACGTCCACCGAAAACCCACTTTCACTCCGCTGCGTTTAATCAGCTAACACGACGGAAATCTCTATGGCGCAATGACGACCTTTTCGCCATCCATGCGCACCGTATCGTACACACGCAGAACGCCGTCGGCGACCTGCGACCAGTCATACTCCCAAGCCCGCTTATGCCCGAGTGCGCGAAGCTCCTCCCCCAACTTTGGCTGCGTCAAAAGGCGTACGACTGCATCCGCAAGGTCTGCGGAGTTACCGTTTTCAAAGTGAAGCCCGTAATGGCCGTCGTCAAGCACGAGTTTGAACGCATCGATGTCGCTGGAGATCACCGGCGCACCCGCCGCCATCGCCTCTACCAGCACGATGCCGAAACTCTCCCCACCACGCTGCGGGGCAATGTACGCATCCGCATCGGCGAGTATTGACGCCTTAGCATCCTCCGACAGTCTGCCGACGAAATGCAGGACATCTGCGTTTCTGCCCGCTTTACGACGAGCTGCCGCGACATCACCATCACCAACAACACAGACCTCAAGCTGTGGAATCTCTGCACGTATTGCCGGCAGCGCGTCGAGCAACACGTCAAAGCCCTTACGAGATTCGTCGAAGCGTCCGAGGAACACGAGCCGATAGACCCCCTCACGCCGTGGCGGGATCTCAGGCAACGATGAGGCGGCCGGGCAGGACTCAAAATCTCCAACACGGACACCATTGGGAATGAGAACCGGGTCGCCGCCGAGTTGCTCAACCTGCCAGCGACGAGCCACTTCCGAGACAGCGATGCCTCCCCGAATGCGTTCAAGGTACTTCCGCAAAAATGGCGTGGCCAACTTCAATGCTAGGGAGTCCGTCGCCGCAGAGTGATAGGTCGCGACAATCGGCCCGACCGAGTTTACTAACGACAGCATTGAAAAACTGGGCGAATTCGGCTCATGGATATGAAGAATGTCGAAGCTACCCTCCTCAATCCATGTGCGGACTCGACGGCTGGTGCGGGGACCAAAAGATAGCCGAGCGACCGAGCCGTTATACGGAATCGGGATGGCGGCACCACCTCGAACAACGAAATCCGGCACGTCCGCCTGCGCGCTAGCTGGGCCGATAAGACTGACCTCGTGGCCGCGACGGATAAACTCCTCACACAAGTCAATCGCGTGAGCTTGAACCCCTCCTGGGACATCGAACGAGTACGGGCACACCATTCCGATTCGCACGGCTACTTTGACCTCTTCTTATCCGCCGGCCACAGTGGCTGCATCATGTGCCAATCCGCTGGATGCTGGGCAATATCAGATTCAAAAACAGTAGCGATGTCCTGGACAATGTCAGGTAGATCGCGCCCCTCAGTCGGCACGAATGGATGCGCTACAAAACGCCAACCATCGCGCGTGTAGGACAGGCCCGCGGGCATAAGCCGAGCGCCCGTGTCCTGCGCCAGCTTTGCTGCACCGACCGGCATTGTCGTCTGCTCGCCGAAAAAAGTGACCGGGACCCCGTGGCCGCCGAAGTCACGATCAGACAGCAGGCACACAACGCCACCTTCTTCCAATCGCTTCTGCAGTTCCGGCATCGCGGGTTTGCCACCGGTAAGCGGGAGAATGTGGAATCCGAGGGATTCGCGGTACTCCACGAAAGCGTCGTAAAGTACCTCTGGCTTCAGCCGTTCCGCCACGGTACTGAACCGACCATGGCGGGAAACGAGCCACATACCTGCCATATCCCAGTTACCAGAATGCGGCAGTGGGATGACGATGGAATCTCCGGCCTCGAGGGCCTCAGCAACTCGTTCGAGCCCATCGCTGGTGGATTCGACCGTGTCTGCCAACTCTGGCGACGCGATGGAGGGCAACCGGAATGCCTCCACCCAATAGCGTAGATAGGAACGCATGGAAGCCCGAATAAGACCTTGCGGCACTTCCTCAGGCGGACAGCCCATAACGCGAGCCAGGTTCTTGCGAAGCTGGCGGGTAGTCGCTGGATTTGCTGCTACACGATCGGCGGCTATGTTGCCGATGCGGTAGGCCACGCGTTCCGGCAGCAGCCCAAAAATCTTCCACCCGGCCATATAGCCGAGCGCAACGAAATCATCTTTCGAGCGAGGCAGGAAGAAACTAGTCATCGTATCCTCCTTTAGTTGTTGGAATCAGCCGAACCCGTGGACTTCGTAGCAGAGTCAGGGTTGATAGATGAACTATCAGCTGCACCTTCTGGCGGGGCGATGGGATCCAACGCTCCTGGCTGCTTAGCCACCATGTACAAGCGCTGAACGACGGTGAATACCGACCCAATCGCCAGGAGCCACATCGCGACGTAGAGGGCATAGTCCACGCCAAGCCCCTGGAGCCCGACGCCAATTAGACCGATAATCAGGCGCTCCGCACGTTCGACGAGACCACCGTTGACCTTGAGGCCGCTAGCCTCTGCTCGAGCCTTAACGTAGGAAATGACCTGGGACGATCCCATGGTAATCAGTGTCAGAATGAGCAGCACTGAATCCGCGCCATGGCGATACACCACCCAATACGCTATCGCCCCGAACAGTGCAGCATCCGTAATACGGTCACAGGAAGCATCCAGCGTCGCTCCGTATTTCGTTCCCCGCCCTCGCAGTCTGGCCATCGTGCCATCGAGCAGGTCAAAAGCAGTGAAAATAGCGATTGACACCGCAGCTGCGAAAAGATGGTTGGTAGGAATCAGGATTACCGCAAGCAGAACGGAAACTACCGTTCCCACCAGGGTGACCGTGTTCGGGCTAATGCCGACCCGCAAAAGTGCAGCGGCAATCGGTTCAACTACTGGGCGGATTGGAGCCCTGCCACGGACACTCAGCATGCTGCCCCATCCTCTTGATTAAGGGCACGCCAGCCGTCGGCAAGCAACTCGCGAGTCTGACGAAGAGCCTGCGGTAACACTTTGGTGCCATCGATCACGGTCATAAAATTGCTGTCACCCGACCAGCGCGGTACGACGTGCATATGCAGGTGATCGGCGACCGAACCGCCGGAGGCTTTGCCCAAGTTGAAACCTACATTGACGGCGTGCGGACGCGAAACCGATTTGAGGGTACGAACCGCATGCTTGGCAAATCGCATCATCTCGGCTGTTTCTTCGTCGGTCAAGTCCTCAAGGTTGGCGACTTCGCGATATGGAACCACCATGAGGTGCCCTGGGTTGTACGGGAACAGATTCAGAACGGCGTACACCCACTCGCCGCGAGCGATAATGAGTGCTTCCTCATCGCTTTGCTTCGGCAAATCAACGAAGGGGTTACGGGATGGCTTGGAGTTATGCACACCACGCTTGACGATGTAATCCAGCCGGTACGGTGCCCATAAGCGCGTGAGCCGATCCGGTTCGCCGTAACCGCTGTCGACGTATACGCCATCAGACGATTCCTGCTGGCCGGCATTGCCCTGCTGCTGCGGAGGCAACTCTTCACTTCCCGACTGATTCACTGCCATCCCCTTCGTTGCGTGGCCGGGTCCCCATTCGAGCCCCGACCACATATATTTCTCTGCTGTAGTTTACGACCTCGCGGTCAACTTCTTTGGATTACCACGCGTGGTTCACCAGTTAAAACAACGCGGTCGAATTAGAGAGCGTTAACGACCTCTAGAGAGCAGAGACATTCTCCTTGTTCGGCTGTTCGTTATTCCGCGAAGCAACCCAATCACAAATGATGTCCACAGCCTTCTCAACTGCCACCCCGTTAATCTGGGTGCCATCGAGGAACCGGAAGCTGACGGCACCTGCCTCAATGTCACGGGCACCAGCCAGAATCATGAACGGAACCTTGGCCTGGGTGTGGTTGCGAATCTTCTTCTGCATGCGGTCATCGGACGTATCCACGTGGACACGGATGCCACGAGACTTCAGCTGTGCAGCAAAGTCCTCCAGGTGTGGGATACAGTCATCCGCAACCGGAATACCAACAACCTGTTCCGGAGCCAGCCAAGCCGGGAAAGCACCTGCGTAGTGCTCCAATAGGACGCCAAAGAAACGTTCGATGGAGCCGAAAAGCGCACGGTGAATCATAATCGGGCGCTTCTTGGTTCCGTCAGGTGCGGTGTACTCGAGCTCGAAGCGCTCCGGCAGGTTGAAGTCGAGCTGTACCGTCGACATCTGCCAAGTACGGCCGATGGCATCGCGGGCTTGGACGGAAATCTTCGGACCATAGAAAGCGGCTCCGCCCGGATCAGGAACGAGCTCGAGGCCAGAAGCATCGGCAACGCGCTGGAGAATAGCTGTGGACTTCTCCCAAATTTCATCCGAGCCGACGAACTTCTTTTCGTCCTTCGTAGACAGCTCCAGGTAGAAGTCATCCAGGCCGTAGTCACGCAGAAGCGAAATGATGAAGTCGAGGACATTAGTAAGCTCTTCTTCCAGCTGATCCTCGGTGCAGTAGATGTGGGCATCGTCCTGCGTAAAGCCACGGGCTCGGGTAAGACCGTGGATAACGCCTGATTTCTCGTAGCGGTAGACGGTGCCGAACTCGAACATACGAATCGGAAGTTCACGGTAGCTGCGACCACGCGATGCGAAAATGAGGTTGTGCATCGGGCAGTTCATCGGCTTGACGTAGTAGTCCTGCGGAGCCTTGGTGCAGTTGCCGTGTTCGTCATATTCGCCGTCGAGCTGCATCGGCGGGAACATGCCATCCGCGTAGAAGTCAAGGTGACCAGACTTCTTGAACAAGTCACCCTTAGTTACGTGCGGCGTGTTCACAAAGTCATAGCCCGCTTCGATATGACGGCGACGGGAGTGCTGCTCCATCTCGTTGCGGATGATGCCACCCTTGACATGGAATACCGGGAAACCAGAACCAATCTCATCCGGGAAGCTGAACAAATCCAGCTCGGAGCCCAAACGGCGGTGATCGCGCTTCTCAGCCTCGAGCATGCGGTCAAGGTACTCGTCTAACGCTTCCTTGGACTCCCACGCAGTGCCGTAAACACGCTGCAGGTTATCTCGAGATTGGTCACCCCGCCAGTACGCAGCGGAAGAACGCGTGATCTTAAAAGCAGGGATGTAACGAGTGGTCGGCACGTGCGGGCCGCGGCAAAGATCAAACCACTCGGTCTCGCCAGTACGCGGATTGACGTTGCGGTAGCCGGTCAAGGTCGTACCTGCACCACCGACGTCGACATTGGCCTCATCATCTTCGGACACCTTGCCGGCCGACTTTTCAACAATCAGCTCGAGCTTATACGGCTCGTCGGCAAGCGCTTCCTGCGCCTGATCGGCAGACTCGAACGCGAAGCGCTCGAATCGCTGACCAGACTTGATGATCTTCTTCATACGCTTTTCGATGCGCTTGAGATCCTCCGGCGAGAAAGGCTCATCGACACGGAAGTCGTAGTAGAAACCATTGTCGATGGCAGGGCCAATGCCCAGCTTCGTCCCAGGGAACTCCAACTGCACGGCCTGAGCCATCACGTGAGTCGCAGAGTGGCGGATGACATCGCGACCGTCCGGAGTATTCGCCGGAACGGGCTCGAAGACGGTTTCCACTTCTGGCTTAAAGGACAGATCCTTCAAATTGCCTTCAGGGTCGCGGACACAAACGATGGCGTCAACGCCCTTGTTCGGGAAACCCAGGTCTCTCATCGCCTCGCCCGCAGAAACTCCTGCGGGCACGGAAAACGGTGCTGGGGTTGCAAATTCTTCTGACACGGCGTGCGTGTACTCCTTTTCAAAGTGTCTTCGAAAATCACATACCTGGTGACCTTCGTCAGTCGTTCACACACTTTACCGCACGGTCAAAACTCAGGCCTCGAAAAGGTCCTGGGCCCAGTACTCCTCCTCAGAAGTTCCTCGTGGCATAACAAACACGGCGGATCCAATGTGGAAAATCCACTGATTGAGACGGTCGTTCTTGGACAGCCGCTCTTGAATCGGATTGAACTGCTCCAACGGGTCCTTCTGGAAACAAATGAATACCAGGCCGGTGTTGGTCTCGAATCGACCATTCGGTTCCGGTGGCAGGTCATAGTTGTAGACCCGTCGCAGAATCCGCTGATTAGGTTTCTCTTTCGGAGGCATTGACAGCGCAACATGGCTGTTCGGATCCGTCAGAGGCAGACCATATTCATCAGTCTTCGCCAGGTCGACGGTCTCAAACTCGTCCTTACCTCCAATTGGCGCGCCGGTGCCGATATCTCGGCCGGTAATAACAGTGCGGCTTTCGCGGTCCAACACATCCCAGCCTGGAATATCCATTTCGATACGGCGGACAACCATCGCTGTACCGCCCCGCAACCAATCCGGACCACTATCAATCCACACCTGCTTGTCGAATTCTTCACGAGTGCGCGGGTTGACCGTACCGTCCTTCTGACCGAAGAGATTGCGCGGGGTCTCGCCTTCCTGCGTAGAACCATTGGCGTGCTGGAAACCAGCTTGCACCCAGTGAACATCCAAATAAGAACCTGCATTTCGGATCATCATTCGGGCCGCATGGGAGACCATTACTGGGTCGTCCGCACAAATCTGCAGGCACAGGTCTCCGCCGTTCCACTCCGGGCGGAGCTCATCGTTAACGTACTTTGGCAGATCTCCCAGCCACTCAGGCTTCTGGTCTTCCCTATCGATGATTGTGAAGAAATTCTCCCCATATCCAACAGTGATAGTCAGATTGGCCGGACTCCCCATGAGCTCAGGTTCCAAGTCCGTTCGAGTAGCCTTGCCGGCTGTCATTCGGCGGGCATCATCCGTCCAGGCACGCATGAGGTTTTGGAGGCGATTGCGATCGACCCCCTTCTTCACGTTGAAGGCAATTAGCCATAGATTCGCCTGTGCGGGCGTCGCAATCCCCGCCTGGTGGGCGCCATCAAAAGGTACGGTTGCTGTCTGCAAAGGCGGTTTCGGCGGCTCTTCCTGTGGACGTTCCAACCCAATCGCCTGGGCTTCCGGCGCCCCCAGGGCGAGCGCTGAGGCTCCTGCGGCGGTGCCGAGCCCGCCAAGAAAACGCCTTCTGGAAAAGCCTTCGGACATTTTGTGCACTCTTACCTTTCTGATTACTTCGAACTGGAACACATGAGATGGCTGGGGATCCGCCAACTTTTCAATAGCTTCAACGCAACCACTGGCCTATCCAATTCGACCGTATCGAAAACCTTTTTCGGAAAAAGAAAAGCGCCGGAGTTCGTTGCATATGCTGCAATAACCTGCCAACTCCAGCGCTTCTGCCACCATTAGATTCAGCTAGTCAATTCCTCGACGTACCTGAGCTCACGCCCGCTTTACGACGAACGATTGCTTGATCAACTTGTCACAAAAATTAGTGGCCCGAGTGATCCATCTCACCGCCACCCATGTGCTCTGGGTTGTTCAGGTCACCGTCATTACCGTAGTCCTCTTCACCTGCTGGCTGGACACGAACCTCAACGTCCTGGGTAATGCTAGAGCCGTCGGAAAGCTCAATGACGAGCTTGTACTCAGCTCCCACATCCATAGCTTCATCATTGTTCATGATCATGAAGTGAGTGCTACCCGGTTCGAGAACGAGTTCGCCATTAGCAGGAATCGTCAAACCTTCCGGCACCTCGAACATCTTGCCGTCCTTGGTATCGTGCTGCTCGAACTTCGTGCCTTCCTTCAGCCCCTCAAGCTTGAAGGAGGAAACCTTGATGTCCTTATCGGTGTTGTTGGTCAGCGTACCGAAGATGGCGGTCATGCCCTTGTCAGCCGGCTTTTCCTTGATGTAGGCATCGGCCAGCTGCACAGCAGCATCACTCTTCTCCATCTGAGAGGTAGCTTCGGTCGCAGCGGAGGTTGCGGACTCAGTCACCTCAGCAGCAGTGTTATCGTCGGACGAGCATCCTGCCAGAGCAAGGGTCAGAGCTGCGGAACCAGCGATCAGTGTAGTTGCAGTGCGATTGAGCTTCATGTGTCTATTTTGCCTTTCGATTAATAACGATGACGACAGCGGCGATGATGACGATGAGTCCACCACCGAGGCCATAAGCCCATAGCGGTATTGACTTCGTTTCCTCGGCGTGCGCACCGGTCTGACGAGATTCTGCCCCGGCTTCGGCTGCGCCAGCAGCATCCGGATCAGCCACTGAAAAAGAGGTCTTTCCTCGGGTGGAGTGACCATCAGAGGAGGTGATTTGGAAACCAATGATGTAGTTACCAGGGCCTGGATTAATATCCTCAGGGATATCCAAAGAGACCTCATTACCCACTACCTCTGGCTCGTGGGAGTACAGGACTTCCTTGGCATCTGCATCACTAATTGCAACGGTGTTGAAATTGTTCTTGGGGTTGCCGGAGAACTTGAGAGAAACGTGGTGCGGAAATTCATCGAGAACCTGCTTGTCGCCTGGGTTAGACGACAGCACGGAATCGTGAGCATGCGCGGGGCCAGCATTAATAACTGACGCACCTGCAAAGACTACAAGCGCCGCAGCAGCGGCTACTGCACGCCGGAAACCCGACTTTGAGAACCGAAACGTTTCGCCTGAAGCGACCCGGGGACTCACTAGAACAGTTCAACTCCTTTAAGCGGGACAGTTCGAGAAGAACAGCAGTAGTCTGACCGCTGCCCTTATACCTATTGTCGGATGGTAGTCCAGAAAAGTTCCCGAGAGGGACGAATATAGTTCAGGTCACACAGCAAAACCCCGGCCGCGCAGTTTTTATACGATGCGTCGACCGGGGTTTTAAATGGTAGTCCCAACTGGGTTCGAACCAGCGACCTTTCCGGTGTGAACGGAACGCTCTCCCACTGAGCTATGGGACTCGGACAGAAAAGCACTAAGCCTTTGCTGCTCTGCGGAATAAGTTAGCACGCGTTTTGGAAGTTTCCCTAATTGGGTTGCATTGCGTTTGCGATTGCGCAGTTCGACGATTTATTACCCCACCGATGGAACTCCATGACGATAGCGACTCGATAGCCCCCAGTAACCAACCCACGAAAGCGAATAAATGACATCGTTGCGATTCAGAGGCATCAAAGGTTGGTCTTTAGCCCTACGCCCACAGGCACAATACAGATGTTCACCTGGTAATTTGTAATCAATCGCACAAGCACGCTAAAGTATCTTTCGCACCGCAAGAGAGCAATTGAGATTCTTCTTCGCTCTCCTTGCAACGTGATGCGGATGTAGCGCAGCTGGTAGCGCATAACCTTGCCAAGGTTAGGGTCGCGGGTTCGAGTCCCGTCATCCGCTCTGGTTTCTCAAGAAGTTAAGCTCTGTGGTATAACTTCGAGGCAACCACTGAGGCGGCAGCCTCACGGTGGAATGGCCGAGTGGCGAGGCAACGGCCTGCAAAGCCGTGTACACGGGTTCGATTCCCGTTTCCACCTCAGCAGAGATTCCTTACCGGTTTCGATGTAATGCGCGTTTAGCTCAGCGGGAGAGCGCTTCCCTGACACGGAAGAGGTCACTGGTTCAATCCCAGTATCGCGCACCACGTAAGCCCTTATGGGCGAGCGTATTTGCGGATGTAGCGCAGCTGGTAGCGCATAACCTTGCCAAGGTTAGGGTCGCGGGTTCGAGTCCCGTCATCCGCTCAGTGCAAAACCCCCTTCTCCTGGAAGGGGGTTGCGCTTGAAAGCTTCTATATAGCTTTTACCCCAGCGCGATTAGCTCAGTGGGAGAGCGCTTCCCTGACACGGAAGAGGTCACTAGTTCAATCCTAGTATCGCGCACCACGTAAGCCCTTATGGGCGAGCGTATTTGCGGATGTAG
Organism: Corynebacterium sp. HMSC075F02; assembly: GCF_001838335.1. Lineage (NCBI taxonomy): Bacteria > Bacillati > Actinomycetota > Actinomycetes > Mycobacteriales > Corynebacteriaceae > Corynebacterium > Corynebacterium sp. HMSC075F02. The sequence goes on from NZ_KV836311.1 coordinate 259,465, forward strand.
CGCAGCTGGTAGCGCATAACCTTGCCAAGGTTAGGGTCGCGGGTTCGAGTCCCGTCATCCGCTCAGACCAACTCCCTTCCGGGTATCCGGGAGGGAGTTTTCGTTTAACCTTTGTTAGGCAACCAATTTCGGGTTAAGTAGCAAAAAGTGTGTCTGACTTTCAG
>NZ_KV836312.1:0-155691 GCF_001838335.1 Corynebacterium sp. HMSC075F02
ACGCCGAGCGGACACACTTTTTGCTACTTAACCCAAAAAATGGGCGGAACTGTCATAAACCTAGACACTTTCTTTTGTCTGCCCAGTGCACCCGACCGGGCTAGGCTGTGATGTCTGGGCCAACGGCACCTAAGCCGGTGGAGGCGGAGGAGGCGCGTCCTCCGCCGGAGCCGGAGCCGGGGCCGGCGCAGGAGGCGGGACCTCCTCAGCCGGCGGTTCAGGTGCAGGAGGCGGAACTTCCTCAGCGGGTGGTTCGGGCACCGGAGCCGGGGCTGGCTCCTCGACCGGTGCTGGGGCCTCCTCAACCGGAGCCTCTTCAACTGGGGCTTCTTCCTCCGGCTCAGGTGGCGGCGGAGGGGTTTCGCCCGGCGCGAGGCAGAACCCAGGCTTGTGCTCCGGATCAAGCGTCGATGCCAGGTTGCAGGCCCATTCCTTGCTCAGCATCCAACGGCCATCCCTGTAAATGAAGTCCACCTGATCCACGAGCATCGGATCTTCCTCCGGGCGGAGGATATTGACGCCGGCTACGGCCTGCTTCGTCGTGAAGCCGGGCGTGATCGGATCAATGACATCAAAGCTAATTTCCTGCTCATTGGCACTATTGGTGACAATGTCGAAGAAATCGCCGGCAGTATCTCCGTCCTCGATGGTCAGCGCCTTTTCCTCGATAGGTAAATCGGGGTTAATAAGGCGTGCGAGGACGTCGTTAAGCTCTGCGCGCGTCGGCAGCATGATGACTGGTTCCGCCGAGCTGGATGTCTTCGATTCAGTCGTCGGCGCTGCAGTATTGCCACCACCGCAGGCAGCTAGCCCAAGTGCGCTGACCGAGACCATCGCCGCTACTGTCACACCACGCGCTGTGCGCCAACGCATTCCGCTAACGCGCTGGTTGCAGGGGACTTTCATATGTGCACTACTCCAATAAAATCTGCATGAAGATTCGCTGGCTTCACGCCTTCCATAATCCTACACAAGGCCAAAACATCGCCTGGGTAAGATGGTGGACATGTCGACTCAGGATCATTCCCCGGCTAGCTCGACCTCGTCTAGCACGGCCTCCCCTCGCCGAATCGTTGTCATCACCACCGGCGGCACCATCGCCTGCACCACAGATCGCAGCGGTGCGCTAACCCCGACCATCTCGGGCACGGAGCTTGTCGCAGCGGTCGCGCAGCGTTATCCAGAGGGCATGTTAGAGCTGGAGGTTCGTGAGCTCGGGATGCTGGACTCGTCGAATCTCGCGTTCACCGACGTTGACCGTATTCTCGCCACTATTCACGAAGTGCTTGACGACGACTCCGTGGACGGTGTCGTCGTAACTCATGGCACGGACACGATGGAGGAAACGGCCATGGCTGCCGATATTTTCCATGCTGACTCGCGTCCGGTTGTCTTTACTGGTGCACAACTTCCCTATGATCATCCGGAAACCGACGGACCGGGGAACCTCTTTGAGGCCGTGACCATTGCTTCCGATGCCTCTGCGCAGGGAATTGGCGTTCTTATTGTCTTTGGCCACGCAGTCTTGCCGGTACGAGGTGCGACGAAGTGGCACACAACCGATCCTTTGGCTTTTGCCACTAATGCACCGGAGGAGCCGGTTCGTCCAGATCCGCTGCCTCTGGCGGCTTTGGCGGGCTCGAAGGTAGAGATTATCCCCGCCTACTTGGGTGCAGATGGATCACTGCTAGATTCGGCAGTCGCCGCCGGTGCACGCGGCATTGTCGTAGAGGGCCTGGGGTCGGGCAATGTCTCCGATGAGTTTGCCGCTGCCATTGACCGGGCCATTGCGGCTGATGTGACCGTCGTGATGGCAACGCGCGTTCCGCGCGGTGATGTCCACGCCGCCTACGGCGGTGCCGGTGGCGGTGCGACGCTGGCTCGGCACGGTGTGATTAGCGCTGGTTGCGTGCATGCACCGCAGGCGCGCATCATTCTCGCCGCCGCGCTGGCTGCGAATGTGCATCCGCAGACGCTGTTCTAATTCACGCCTCGATGATGCGGATGATTTTCGCCGGGTTTCCAGCCACAACTACGCCCGCGGGAACGTCCTTAGTCACCACGGCACCCGCGGCGACCACAGAATTGTCGCCGACGTGAACACCGCCCAGGATGATGGCTCCGCCACCGATCCAGGCATTGCGTCCGATGATGATTTCATCTCCAGACTCTAGATAAGCGGCGCGGGCCTCAGCTCCCAGTGGGTGTACTGGTGGAAGCAGCTGTACGTTGGGCCCGAGCTGCGCATAGTCGCAGATTGTCACCTTCACCACGTCAAGTGCGGTGAGCCCAAAGTTGATGAAAACGTTGTCGCCGATGTGGATGTTATCGCCGTAGTCCAGGTAGATCGGCGGGCGAACGGTGCTGCTCTCTCCGAAAGACCCCAGTGCCGGTGCTAGCACTTGCTGTGCTGCCTGCTGGTCTTCGCGGAATGCGACCTCAAATTCAGCGGCCACCTGGCCAATTCGCACGTTCAGAGCCTGTGATTCCGGATGATCGGCGATATACCACTGACCGTTCAGCATGCGCTGGCGGTTATCCAGACCGTCGTCGGGAAGTGTGGTCGACGGATTCGGATCTCGATCGGTGTTGCGCAACGAGGCGCGGCGAGCTGCCTCGAGCTCTGCAATGCGGGATGCGGTAGTCATAGTGCCCCAGTTTACGGACAGCGCATAAACAGAGAGCCGCGAACGGCACTGAGGCAGTCAGCCATATCAAGCATCCGCGTCGGGGCCGAGATCGTCTTCGCTTTCCCGCTCAGGTTGCGGCAAGTCGAGAGCTGCTGCTTCGTCGGATGCCAGCCACTCCGGCCAGTCCAAACTGCACACCGCGGAGCACGGACGCAGCTCCGGGTCGTCTTCCTTCAACGTAATCATGCGCCCGGGGCCACTGGTGCGGCTTTCAAAGCGGACAGTCACAATCCCGTGCCCCGAACCCTGCACCCAACCATGTCCATACTCGCTGTGGTGTACGTCCGAGGTGGGTGCCCACTTGGAGTCGGAAAGCCGAACGGTCGGCAACGCACCGGTTCCAGATAGCTCGACCAGGCCGGCGGGAGCGTCGGAAAGCGCAGGTGCTGGTACTCGATCTTCGACGGTGATAGCGCGGTCGAGCTCAGGAAACAGGACTTCTTGTATGTGCGAATCCAGCCCGGAGAAACCGACGCCCACCAGTCGCACTGGGCCGACCTCCGCGGGCGTGAACGCGATTCGGTGCGCCACCGCCATGAGGGTGTCGAAATCCTGTGTGGCGTAGGCGAGCGTCTCAGATCGGGTATGGATGCTCAGGTCAGACAGACGCACCTTGCAAGTGATGGTGCGAGCACCACGGCCATCTTTTTTGAGCCGTCGAAATGCGGACTCACCTGCGCGATCGACGGCGGCGTGGAGCTGGGCCTGCGACTCCAAATCCTCAGGATAGGTGTACTCCGCCGATACAGACTTGGCGACATCGCGCTCCTTAACCGGCCGATCGTCCGTCCCCTGCGCCAGCTGCCACAGCATTACACCGGTTTTGGATGTCAGCGAAACCTCGACATCACGCTGGGACATGGCGGCAAAATCACCGATCGTCTCCACACCCAGCGTGTGCAATTTTGCAGCGGTGACAGGGCCGATGCCCCAGAGCTTCTCTACCGGCAATGGGTGTAGAAGCTCGTGATTGCGTGCGGGGTCCAGCACGTACACGCCATCGGGTTTCGCCAGGCCTGACGCAATTTTCGCGAACTGCTTGCCCGCGCCCGCGCCTATCGACGAGGCCAAGCCGGTCTCCCGCCGGATATCTGCCCGCAGTTGCTCCGCCCAGGCAATGACCTGCTCCTTCGAGGCTCCCTGAAGCTCTTCGGGTTCCATGAAAGCCTCGTCGACGCTGAGCTGCTCGACCACGGGCACGCGCTCGCGGATTACAGAGAACACGCGGCGCGACACCGGCCCGTAGATGCCCTTGCGCGCGCTGACCGTCACGGCGGTCGGTGGCATGAGACGACGTGCGCGAGCCATCGGCATAGCCGAGTGTGCGCCGTACGCGCGGGCCTCATAGGAGGCACCGGCGACCACACCTCGACCGCCCAGTCCGCCGACGAGAACTGGCCGCCCGCGCAGAGTCGGGCGAGTGAGCTGCTCGACGGACGCGAAGAACGCGTCCATGTCGATGTGCAGAACCCACCGCCCGGAAGTCGGCATAGAGATTACTCTCCCCTACTGCTTGGCAATATCCGCCGAGCAGCCGTCCGCCACGTCGTAGCTCAGCGACTCTCCGCCAGCGACGACCTCGAAAGCGGTTGCGAGAACTTCCCGGGCGATGAGGTCAGCGTGGCGGTTGGCCCACTCCTCACGCTCGGCCGGGACCTGCAGCTTCACCGAAATGCGGTCGGTGACCTCAAGGCCAGCGTTCTTGCGGGCATCCTGCAGACCACGGATGCGGTCAGCGGCCCAACCGCGGGACTCCAGATCTTCGTCGAGCTCAGTGTCGAGCACGACCAGACCATTGACACCGTCGACCTCAGCGGTGGAATCTGGCGAGATCGCGACCAGGTTGCGGGTGTACTCGCCCTCCTGCAGCGGAATACCATCGGCGACAACCGTGCCGTCGACAACCTCATAGTTGCCAGACTTCACAGCCTTAATGACCTTCTGGACGTCCTTACCCAGGCGCGGACCGGCCACGCGAGCGTTGACGGAGACCTCGAATCGTCCCACCGAGTCCACGTCGGAGGTGAACTCCACCTTGTCGACGTTGACCTCGGAGGAAACGATGTCGGTGTACTCACGCAGACGCTCGGCATCCGGGAATGCCAGGGTCAGCTTCTTCAGCGGCAGGCGGTTACGCAGCTGGTTGGCCTTGCGGATGCGCGATGTTGCCGAGCAGACATTGCGGACAATGTCCATGGACTCAACGAGTTCGTCATCGGTCGGCAGCTTGTCGACGTTCGGCCAATCCTCCAGGTGCACCGAGCGGCCGCCAGTGAGCGAGCGCCAGATGACCTCGGTGGCCATCGGCAGCAGCGGAGCAGCCACGCGGGTGAGAACCTCCAGCACCGTGTACAAGGTATTGAAGGCCTCTGGGTGCTTGACATCGCCGGCCCAGAAGCGGTCGCGGGAGCGGCGCACGTACCAGTTGGTCAGTGCGTCACAGAACTGACGGACCTCATCGGTGGCAGAAGCAATGTCAGTGTTGTCCAGGCACTCAGTAACAGCACGGACGGTTGCTGCAAGCTTGGCCAGGATGTACTTGTCCAGGATGTTGTCGGAGTCCACCGACCACTCGGCCGGTTTGGAAGCGTAGAGCTGCAGGAACGAGTATGCGTTCCACATCGGGAGCAGCGCCTGGCGCACGCCCTCGCGAATGCCCTGCTCGGTGACAATCAGGTTGCCGCCGCGCAGAATCGGGCTGGACATGAGGAACCAGCGCATAGCGTCGGAGCCGTCGCGGTCGAAGACCTCGTTGACGTCCGGGTAGTTGCGCTTGGACTTACTCATCTTGTTGCCGTCATCGCCCAACACGATGCCGTGGGCGACGACCTTCTTGAACGCCGGGCGGTCGAACAGTGCAACCGACAGGACGTGAAGCAGGTAGAACCAGCCGCGGGACTGGCCGATGTATTCCACAATGAAGTCGGCCGGTGCGTGGGACTCGAACCACTCCTTGTTCTCGAACGGGTAGTGGAACTGCGCAAACGGCATGGAACCGGAGTCGAACCAGACATCCAGGACATCCGGGACGCGGCGCATCATGGACTTACCGGTCGGGTCGTCCGGGTTCGGGCGAACCAGCTCGTCAATCTCCGGGCGGTGCAGTGTGGTCGGGCGAACGCCGAAGTCCGCCTCCAGCTCATCGAGGGAACCGTAGACGTCGACACGCGGGTACTCGTCGTTGTCGGAAACCCACACCGGAATAGGCGATCCCCAGTAGCGGGTACGGGAGATGTTCCAGTCACGTGCGCCCTCGAGCCACTTGCCGAACTGACCGTCGCGGACGTGCTCCGGCATCCACTCAATCTCGTTGTGGTTGAGCTCCACCATGCGCTCGCGGATCTTGGTAACGGACACAAACCAGCTCGGCAGTGCCATGTAGATCAGCGGCTCGCCCGAACGCCAGGAGTGCGGGTAGGAGTGCTCGATGGTGCGGTGCTGGACGACGCGGCCAGCGGCCTTCAGGTCACGGATGATGTCCTTATTGGCGTCAAAGACCAACTTGCCCTGGTACTCCGGCACCTGCGAAGTGAACTTACCGTCCATGTCCACCGGAATGATGACATCAATGCCGTATTCATTACAGGTGTTCATATCGTCTTCACCGAAGGCCGGCGCCTGGTGGACCACACCAGTACCGTCCTCGGTGGTGACATAGTCCGCCACCATAATCTGGAAAGCGTTCAGGTGATCTGCGAAGTAGTCGAAGATCGGCTGATAGGTCAGGCCTTCCAGGTCAGCACCAGCGAAGGTAGCCACGACCTCGTGTTCCTTGCCCAATTCCTTGGCGTAGGCACCAATCAGTGCTTCTGCCAGCAGGAAGGTCTTACCTGCAAACTCCGGCACGGAGGAATCCTCGCCGACCTTAACTACGGCGTAGGTGACCTTCGGGTTCACGGCCAGACCAAGGTTGGACGGCAGCGTCCACGGCGTGGTGGTCCAAGCGATAGCCGCAGTGTCAGCGAGCACCGGGTTGTCCACCAGCGTCTTCTCCGCTGCCGAGCCCGCCTTGGCGCCGGTGAACGGGAAGGTCACGGTCAGGGTCGGGTCCTGCCGCATCTTGTAGGAATCATCCAGGCGGGTCTCCTGGTTGGACAGCGGGGTGTGCTCTGCCCAGGAGTACGGCAGCACGCGGAATCCCTGGTAGACCAGGCCCTTGTTGTAGAGCTCCTTGAAGGCCCAAATCACGGACTCCATGTAACTCATGTCCATGGTCTTGTATCCGCCGTCGAAATCAACCCAACGCGCTTGACGAGTGACATATTCCTTCCACTCGCCCGCGTACCGCAACACCGACTCAGCGCAGTACTTGTTGAAGTTAGCCAGACCCATTTCCTCGATCTGGCCCTTGTCCTTAATACCGAGCTGCTTCTCTGCCTCCAGCTCAGCCGGAAGACCGTGGCAGTCCCAGCCGAAGACGCGACCAACCTGGTAGCCACGCATGGTCTTGTAACGAGGGACGATGTCCTTGACGTAACCGGTCAGCAGGTGACCGTAGTGCGGTAGACCGTTGGCGAACGGCGGGCCATCATAAAAGACGTATTCGTCAGCACCATCACGCTGATCGATAGAGGCCTGGAAAGTGCTGTCCTTGCCCCAGTACTCCAGAACCTTTTCCTCCAGTTCCGGAAACTTCGGGCTGGAGGTGTACTTACCAAAGTCAGCAGTGCGCGGATACGCGCCACCTGCCGGAGTGGCCTCAGCAGAGGCATTTACATCGTTCGAATTAGACACCGTTTCTACGTCACTTCCGTGGTCGAACATCATTAATACTCACCACGGGGACGCATGCCTAGCCCCTTCAGCGTTGTTACTGGTGACGCTGAAAAGGAGTCTCGCGCGGTACCACCCCGCTTGGCATCACGCTTTACGACGGTTCTTGCGAACAAGAACCATGCGGTTTCACGCGATAGCCCGCTTATTTAATAAGGCTTTGTAACGGTGCCAAACCGTTCGGTTCTACTGGGCCCATTTTCTACTGGACTGTTCTTCCGAAACGCTCCCCGGTGATGGCCGGCTCATTGCGCGTATGGGTGTCAGTATAGCAGTGTCTCAGGCAACTACTACAACCCTGACCGGAACAAAGAATGCGATTGGTTCGCAGGGAAAGATAGCAAAAACCACCGCGCTCTGCCTCCCCTCTCTGGGGAGCCGAGCGTGGTAGTTTTCTACGTGTTGGCTACGTAATTAGTTGTTGTAGCCGTCGGCCGGGGCAGCCGACTCGCGAGAGTTCAGGTCGTCGAGCTGGGACTCCAGGAAGGTCTTCAGGCGGGTGCGGTACTCGCGCTCGAAGATGTGCAGCTCCTCGATGCGCCCCTCCAGAGCGGTCTGCTGCTCCTTGACGGTGGTCATGATCTCGTGGTGCTTGCGCTCTGCATCGTCCTGCAGCGCGGTTGCCTTCTGCTGCGCTGCGGTGATGGTGGCGTTAGAGCGAGCGTCTGCGTCGCTGATCATCTGCTCGCTGCGCTGGCGAGCGTCAGTGAGGGTCGACTCAGACTCGTTGCGGGCATCAGCCAACAGCTGCTCACTGCGCTCCTTGGCATCAGCCAAAGTTGCTTCTGCCTCATTGCGAGCGTTGGTGATAGTGCGCTCGGCCTCTTCATTGGCCTCTGCCACGGTGCGGTCAGCGTTTTCACGAGCCTCGGTGACAAGCTTGTTGGCCTCAGCGTCGGCGTCAGTGGTGACGCGATCAGCGGTGTCCTGAGCAGCCTGCAGGATACGAGCAGCGCGGAGGCTAACTTCCTGCGACTCGGTGCCGGTGCTTGCTGCAACTGCCTGCGGCTGCTCCGCAGCTGCGGAGGAAGCCTGCTGTGCAGAAGCCTCTGCCTCAGAAGCACGCTTCTCAAGAGCATCCAGACGATCCTGGTAGTGAGCCTCAATCTCCTGCTGCTGAGCGCTCAGGCGCTCGTTGTACTCAGCGCGCAGCTCCTGCTCAATTTCCTTGCGCAGCTTGTCCTCATCGACAGCCGGCGCCGCAGCGGCAGCACCGGAAGCAGCGTAGTCTGCGCCGCCACCCTGCTCTAGCTGACCTTCAAGGTCCTCAACGCGCTGGCGCAGCTCAGCGTTTTCATCCTGGAGCTCACCCAGTGCGTCCTCTACGAGGTCGAGGAACTGATCGACCTCGTCCTCGTTGTAACCACGCTTGCCAATCGGAGGCTTGCTGAAAGCCACATTATGCACATCAGCCGGAGTCAACGGCATGGTGAGTTCCCCTAACACTTTGAGCGGACAGTTCTTAAGAAATCTTAAGAGAATTATTTCCAGTAGTACTGTTTACCCGGCCAATCCTACCTGCTCTAGTCACAGTCCTCACCCCATTTATTTTGGGCAGGACTCTATCCCCCACGTTCTAACCAATGGCAAAGTTCTAGTAAAACGTTAAACCTCGCCCTTACCCTGCACCTTTAGCCACAGAACTTTACCCCCGACACAATAAAAACCCATTGGGGATTACATTCCCCAACGGGTTCCTATTATTGCCCCCGATTAACACCCCCGGTAGCAATTCAATGCCCGAGAACATCACATTCGGGACAGTCAAAACAACACAGCTCCACCGAAATCCACATTGTGGACCCCAAGCAAACAGTTAGCGATATTTACACCACCGCGCCGAGAGCTACCTGCAGCACCATTCGCAGAATCATAAGGATGAAGAACAAAACAAGCACAGACATGTCCACCATCACGTTGCCCATCGGCATAGGCGGGATGAGTCGGCGCAACAGCTTCACCGGCGGGTCGGTAATGACAAAAACAACTTCGCCAATCGACGAAAACACCCTGCCTGGTCGCCAAGAGCGAGAAAATGACTGAATCATTTCAATCACAATGCGAGCCAACAGCAGATAGGTGAAAAGCTTCAGCAGGATTAGCAGAACTAGCAGTAGTGAAGACACGAATAAACAGTCTAGCTAATTAATCGAAATACGAAACACTAACAAGCCATGCGAGCCGGCTGACTAGCCGGACATCCGGTCGAACTGGCCCTCGTTGACATCGCAGCCATGCGGGTACAGGGTGAACACGGAGCCGTCAGCCTTGATTCGACCGCGCAAACCGAAAACCAGTCCAGCAACGAAGTCGACGTAGCGCTTAGCCTCAGATGGGTCAAGCTCACTCAGATCGAAGGTGACAATGTCACCGTCGCGGAAGTGCGAACCGATGTCCGGAGCCTTGGAGTACTTGTCCTGGAAACCACTTTCCGGCTTGATGAAGACCTGCTCCGGTTCCTTGGTCTCAGCAACGGAGTGCAGGTTGCCGTAGCGGTAGTCCTCCTCGCGGGAGTTCACACTTGCAGTCTCACGTGGAGCCTCTTCGCGCAGCTCGTAGCGGTGGCGCTCCGCACGACGCGAGTCGGCATAGGAGTCATCAAAACGCTCCTCGTCACGGCGGTCAAACTCGTCGTAGTGCTCGTCGTAAGCCGCGTCATCAGTCGGGGTAAGACCGAAGAAATTTGAAACCCCACGGAAGAAATCAGCCATCTTCTGCTACGTCCTTCTTAGTGTGCGAATTTAAGTCTGTGCTACCCACAACCTACCGGCTGGGTTGGCAATATCGCATAGACACGCGCAAATTTGGCGCGCCAAAATTACAACTTTGAAACTTAGCCCTGCTCAGGCAGGATTACGATGCCCGCCTGACGGCCAGTCTTCCCCTCCCGCCGGTAGGAAAAGTACTGCTCACTTTCAATAGTGCAGCTGGACTCGACATTGACATGCCGTACACCGAGGTCATAGAGCTGACGCATCAGGCCGGCGCGCACGTCGACACCGTCAGTCCCCTGCTTCGTTCGCGTCTTCGCTCCGGGTAAATGCTTATCGACGTCATCGGCCATCGACTCAGGCACCTCGTAATTGTGGCCAGAAGCCGCTGCACCGAGAAGCACATGGATATTCTCGGGCATGGCACCGAGCTCAATCATCTTCTCGACAGATTTACGAACGATTCCGTTGCGAGCGCCGGTTCGCCCCGCGTGTACCGCAGCGGCGACACCCGCATGATCGTCGGAAAGCAAGACGGGAACGCAATCGGCAACGAGTACTACCAGCGCGAGACCCGGCGTGGTCGTGACGATGGCGTCGGTGGCCGGGACAGGCTCAGTTTGTGGTTCGTTGACGACGGTGACCGTGTTGGTGTGAAGCTGCTCCATATAGACGAAGCGGGCACGGTCGATTCCCAGAGAATCGGCCAAGCGCTGGCGGTTGCGTTCGACTGCGGACGGGTCATCGCCGACATGATCTCCAAGATTGAAGGAATCATATGGTGGCAGCGAAAACCCGCCGCGCCGATTCGTCAGAATTTTTCGGCTGCGGCGGGATTCAGTCATGATTTCTTAGAAGCCCCACTCCGGCAGGTCGCTGGAAGCCTGGTAGCCGCCACGACGGTCGTCGCGGTCATCGCGATCCTCGGAACGGTGAGCACCACGGTAGTTGCGGTTTTCCTGCGTACGCGGTGTCGGGTTATCGGTGAACAGACCACCGCTGTTCGGGTTGGTGCGCGGGACAAAGCGGTCGCGATCCTCACGCTCGCGCGGCTGTGCGACCGGGCGCTCTTCCTCCACACGCGGGGCCGGAGCGCCGAGGTTGTCACCGCCCGGCAGTGCGCTGCCCTGTCGCGGTGCCTGCTCAGCGGCCGGACGCGCCTCGGCATCCTGTGCAGCCGGACGTGCAGCGGCACCTGCAGCTGGCTTGTCCAGCGGGTTGCCGTTACCCTGCTCAAAACCGGTAGCAATCACAGTGACGCGAACTTCGTCACCGAGGTTGTCGTCGATAATGGTACCGAAGATGATGTTGGCATCCGGATCAGCCTTTTCCTCCACGATGGACGCGGCGGCGTTGACCTCCATCAGGCCGAGATCGGAGCCACCGGCGACGGAAATAAGCACACCCTGTGCACCATCCATGGTGGACTCCAGCAGCGGGGAGTTAATGGCCTGAGTCGCGGCATTCATCACACGGTCGTCGCCGCGTGCGGAGCCAACGCCCATCAGAGCCGAGCCAGCCTCAGCCATTACCGAGCGGACGTCGGCGAAGTCGACGTTAATCATGCCCGGAATGGTAATCAGGTCAGTAATACCCTGGACACCGTTGTAAAGAATCTCGTCGGCAAAGCGGAACGCGTCCATCATGGACAGATCCTGCTCACCAATCTGCAGCAGACGCTGGTTCGGAATGGTGATAAGGGTGTCACAGACCTCCTTGAGGGTTTCAATGCCCTCAGCGGCCTGGCGCGCACGGCGCTTGCCCTCGAAGTCGAACGGCTTGGTTACCACGCCGACGGTCAGGGCACCGGACTTCTTGGCGATGCTCGCGACAACCGGAGCTGCACCGGTACCGGTTCCACCGCCCTCACCTGCGGTAACGAAGACCATGTCGGCGCCCTTGAGGGTCTCTTCAATCTCGTCCTTGTGGTCTTCCGCGGAAGTGCGGCCAACCTCGGGGTTAGCGCCAGCTCCCAGACCACGAGTTGCCTCACGCCCAATGTCGAGCTTGACATCAGCGTCGGAGAACATCAGGGCCTGCGAGTCGGTGTTGACTGCGATAAATTCGACACCCTTCAGCCCCTCCTCGATCATGCGGTTGACAGCATTGACGCCACCGCCGCCGACACCGACGACTTTGATAACGGCGAGGTAGTTATTCGGGGAGGTCATTGCGCGTTTCTCGCCCTTTCCTATAGGTCCTAAATAATTTCATCTAGCCACGTTGCACATGGGCCGCACGACAGCATTGGCACCGCCGGGCAGTACAGCTCTCCATGACACCGCACGGAAGAAGTGCATCATGGCCGAAAAGCTGTTGACCCCATTGTGGTCGAAAACTGCAAATAATTCAGCGACCTTTTAGCGCGTGTCGCTACCTTAAACCTGCACTTGAGGGATAGTGTTTAGCCACAGAAATCACTCCAGACACCACCATTCTCTACTCTCCCTTAGCAGCGGGTAGTCGGGGGTTGGAGACATTCCAAATCTTCTCGCCACGGTTCAGCACAATCTCCGTCGCGCGTGCCTTTTCTGCCGCATTATCCGAGGACCCGAAGTACACCTCGTATCCATCGGTCAGAAATAGCTTGATCTCTGCCTCGGAAGGAGCGCTAATCCGCTCCACACGGTGTGCAACGGGCTCTGGCAACGCCTTGACGACGTTCAAAACCGCCTTGATAACGCGCGGTTCGGGGTCAACTTTGCCGTCTGTTGGCTCATCCACACGAGGTGCATCAACAACCTCGATGACACCCGCCGGCGGGGCTGCCGTGACGAACTCCTGACCATTTGCGGAAAACAGATGCTCTCCGTCAGTGGCACGGACAAACACCACCGGGGTGAATTCTCGTACCGAAATAGTCACGCCCTGCGGCCACGAACGACTGACAGTCACGCTATCGACCCACGGCTGCCCCGCCACGGAGCGCGCTGAGGCATCCGTGTCCAAGCGAATGAGCTTTTGATTCTCGGAGATACCACTGGCCTCGACAATCGCGTCTTTATCCCCGTGGACGACGCCCTCAACATCGATGTTTTTCACAACCAGCCACGGCGAAAACCACACCACCGCTGCAACGATGGCGATAATCGCGACCAGGCCACCGCCGACGAGCCAGCCGCGTCGCGGGGCGCGCGCTGAACGCCGACGCCGCGACGCTGTTGCGCCCCGGCCTGCACCGTCGGTCTGCTGAGATTGCTTTCGGCTGGTTTTCACAGTGCTACGACTCCACCTGTTCGTCGTTGTCTCCGCTGAGCTCGCGCACGATTTCGTCGGCAAGCATCGTCACAGAGCCAGCGCCGATGGTCAGGATGACGTCGTGCGGTTCGGCGATTTCGCGAACGCGAGCCGGGACGCTGGTGAAATGCGGCTCATACGTCACAGGGATGGTCATTTTGTTGGCAATGAGCGCGCCGTCGACGCCCGGCAGTGGCTCCTCGCGGGCGCCGAAGACATCGAGCAATACGGCCTTGTCCGCCAGAGACAGGGCGGCAGCGAACTCGTCGGCAAAGTTGCGAGTACGCGAGTACAAGTGAGGCTGGAACACAGCGATGACCTTGCCACGACCGGCCTCGGTGACCAACTCCCGAGCTGCGCCGAGAACTGCGGAGACCTCGGTCGGGTGATGCGCGTAGTCGTCGTAGATACGAGCGCCAACAAATGGCCCCTCGCCGATACTGCCGTGGTAGTCAAAGCGGCGACGGACACCGGTGAATTCACCGAGACCGCGCGCCATACGCCCCAAATCTGCCCCGACGCAGTCGCCACCGACCATTGCAGCCAGCGCGTTGAGCGCCATGTGACGGCCGGGCTGATGAAGTTCAAACCTCACCGATGTCGAGCCAACAGTGGCCTCCACGCGGGCACCACCACCGACCGGAGTCCAGCCGTGCAAAACGGCACCGACCGGCAGCGTCGGGTGTTGAGCCAAGGCTTCTTCCCCACCATAAGCCAGCACGTTAATGCCGCGCTCCACCGCGCGCTCGCCCAATGCGGCCGCATGCGGATCCTCAGCACAGATGACCAGATGACCGCCATCCTTAATGCGCTCTGCAAAAGCGTCAAAGACGGCGTAGTAGGTCTCGTCGTCACCGAAAAAGTCAAGGTGATCGGGCTCGATGTTGGTAATTACGGCCACTTCCGGCTGGTAGGTCAACAACGAGGCATCCGACTCATCGGCCTCAGCAACAAAGACATCGCCACTGCCCTGGTGAGCATTGACACCGGCCTTGCTCATCAGACCGCCAACGGCAAAAGACGGATCCAAACCAGCTGCCTGCAAAGCGGCGACGGTCATCGATGTAGTCGAGGTTTTGCCGTGAGTACCGGCGATCAGGAGAGCCTTGGAGTCCTGCATCAACAGCGCTAACACATCGGAGCGTTTGAGCACCGGAATGTCCAGCTCATGTGCACCGGCCAGCTCCGGATTCGTCTTCGGGATAGCAGCGAAGGAAATGACCACTGCGTCCGGCAGCTCTCCCTCGCCAGCAAGCTCGAGATTCGCACGGTCATGCCCAATGGCGATGGTGGCTCCCATCGCACGTAGTCCCACCACCGCGCGGGACTCCTTGACATCGGAACCGGTAACACGAATGCCACGCGCCAACAGGATGCGAGCGATACCGGACATACCGGCACCGCCAATGCCAATCATGTGGACACTTGCGGGCAGCTCTCCCGTTACCGGCTGAAAGTCATCGAAATTAACGTTCATGTTTATGCTCGCTTTACTTCTTAGAGTTCACAGCCGCAGACAGCACCCGACGGGCGATGTTCTCCGCAGCGTTACCATGTCCAATGTTGGCCAGGGCGCGGCGCCCGTCGGCAAGCTTTTCTGGGGACGTGACCAGCGGAATCACGATATCCGAAACTGATGCCGCAGTCAGCGACTCGTCGGCGATGAGAATACCGCCACCAGCATCGATGACATCGGTGGCGTTGAGCGCCTGTTCCCCATTTCCGTGTGGCAGCGGAACGTACACCGCAGGCAAGCCGACAGCTGAGACTTCAGCCACCGTCATCGCACCGGAACGGCACAAAATCAGGTCGGCGGCGGAGTACGCCAGATCCATCCGGTCGATGTACGGCACAGCGACATAGGGGGCGTCCTCGCGGATAGCCTCGACCTCGACGTGATTCTTCTTGCCGTAGGCATGCAGTACAGATACACCGGCGTTGGCGAGCTCTGCGGCTGCACCGGTAACAGCTTCGTTGATGGAACGTGCCCCCTGCGAACCACCGGTGACAAAGAGCACCGGACCCTCCTGCGGTAAACCGAAGAACTCGCGGGCTTCGGCACGCTTGGCGTCGCGGTCCAACGCCGCGAGACTGGCACGCACGGGATTGCCAACAACCTCGGCCTTCAGGCCAGAGCCAGTCACGGCAGCCAAACCGACGCCCCCGAG
Source organism: Corynebacterium sp. HMSC075F02 (assembly GCF_001838335.1). Lineage (NCBI taxonomy): Bacteria > Bacillati > Actinomycetota > Actinomycetes > Mycobacteriales > Corynebacteriaceae > Corynebacterium > Corynebacterium sp. HMSC075F02. Next base: position 15,580 of record NZ_KV836312.1, read on the forward strand.
TGCGACACCGAGCTTATTGGCCAGGCCCGCACGGGCGTTGGCCTCGTGAACCAGGAACGGAATCTTCTTCCCCGCACGGCACGCCATGTAGGCCGGTGCCGATACGTAGCCACCAAAGCCGATGACCGCATCAGCGTCAATGCGCTTGAAAACCTTGCGGGTCTCACGCACCGCACGAGCGACGTTGAGAGGCAGCTTGAACAAATCCGCAGTCGGCTTGCGCGGCACCGGCACTGGCGGAATCAGCTCTAGGTCATAGCCTCGCGCCGGTACGAGGGTTGACTCCAACCCCCGATTCGTACCGAGTGCAATGACGCGGGCATCCGGCTGCAGTTTCAAAATCGCATCCGCTACTGCCAGTGCAGGTTCGATATGGCCAGCCGTACCACCGCCGGCCACCACAATGGTCGGAGCAGAGCCATCTTCCTTGAGAAACTGCTCAGACTCCGAAGCGCCTTTCGCCCCAGCGGCTGCGCCCAGATTCTTGTCTGCCATGGTGTTATCGATTCCTCCTCCGCGGTGCTGAACCGCCGTTCCTATTGTTTCGGCCCGGGCGCTGGCGCGAACGCGACTGTCCACCACGACCTTCGCCCCGAATCCTACTGCCCCGGCCTGAGCTTGACGACGACCAGGAGCCCTGTGACCGTCCAGTCCGCGGCGACCTCGCTGTAAAACCCCGCGTCCGTCCGTCGTCACTACGAGGGGAATAATCCACTTCGCGGCCACGAACACTGCCCGAGTTTCCGGAGCTTCCGGACGCTCGGAAGCCACGCTGCGGGGTGGCACCTCGGCCACTGCGGCTGCCTCCACTACGGCCGGCCCGGTTGGGTCGGTCAGCTCGGCCACTGTAGGTTTCCCGCACCTGCGCCCCCTCGCCACGTGGAGTACGCGCTCCACTGGTCACCACGGGCGGACCAAAGCGTTGCGGATCGCGATGGGCACGCACCTTCGGCGCGTGGCGACGCGATTCGTCATACGGGATTGGTTCCGGAATACCCAGGAACCTGTCCAGCCCCGGACGTCCCGAAGTCTGCATTGCAGAGACTGCCTCCGATTCGTGGCGGGCACATGTGGCCAGCAGACCCATCGAGAACAACGTCACCATCGCCGATGTACCACCAGCGGAAATCAGCGGCAGCTGCAGACCAGTCACTGGCAACGCACCAACGACGTAGCCGATGTTGATGAAAGCCTGCACCACGGTTGCAGCAGTAATCGTGCCCGCGAGCAGACGGAGAAACGGATCGTTCTGACGACCGGCGATACGAAGTCCCACCCAGCCGAGCGCTGCGTAGAGCAAAATAACCATCAGCGCGCCGAGAAAACCAGTCTCCTCACCGATAATGGCGAAAATGAAGTCATTCTTCGCCTCCGGTAGGTATCCCCACTTCGCGCTCGACTGACCGAGACCGACACCGGTGAGAGATCCGTCGGCAAGCGAAAGAAAGCCCTGGTAGGACTGGTAGGCATCTCCCTGCACATCGTTGAAGTTACCGAGCAGCGAGTCCAAGTAGACCCTGATTCGCGCCGAACGGAAACCCGCGGTGACGGTAAAAATCACCAGGGCGAACGCCGCAGCGGCAAGCAGCCCGGTGATGAATACTCGCGGCAGGCCAGCAAACCACGCCAACGCCACCACGACGAACGCCATGGAAGCAACCATGCCGAGGTCACGCTGCAGCATCACCAGTGCCAATACCACGAAGCTGACCGCACCGAACAGCCCGAACAAATCGGTATAGGACACAGCAGTGCGGACCTTTTCAGCCAGCAGCTTCGAACCCCACAGTGCCAGCGCAATTTTCGCGATTTCTGATGGCTGCATGGTGATACCACCAATACTCAGCCACGAACGCGCACCGGTTTCCTCCAGGCCGATGCCGATACCAGGGATAATCACCAAAACCAGCAGCACAAAGGACAAAATCAGCGCTGCTGTCGATAGCGAGCGAATCAATTCCACCCGCATTCGCAGCACGATCCACATGGAGATAAGACCCGCCACCACCATGACCAGCTGACGGATGAACACCGACCACACGCTGCCCGAGTCGTTACCCGCGCTGGCCATGGATGCCGACAGCACCATCACCAGGCCTATCGACGTCAGCAGCGCGACGATAATCATCAGTAGGTGGTAGTCGAACAGCGGACGCGACTTCCAGTCGTTAAAACGCTCCACCCACGCCGGCCGCTCTCGAGCACTAGAGCTAGACGACGAGGGCCGCTGTGAACTGGTAGCCTTCGTCCCCTTTTGTGCCGTCGCGGCACTAGCGCTTAAATTACGAGCCTTGCGGGAGTTATCCATCAGTTGACGTCACCTTCTGCGCCCATTGCGCGAACAAGTCGCCACGTTCAGCCATTCCGGAGTACATGTCCAAGCTGGCGGCAGCTGGTGCCAACAGCACCACATCCCCAGGGTTGGCATATTCACTAGCTGCCATACAGGCCTTTGCCATGGCATCAACCTTGTCGGTGTCATCAATGACAACGACCGGCACAGCAGGTGCGATGCGGGAGAGCGCATCGCTGACTAGTTGCCTATCGACGCCCAGAACCACGGCGGCCTGCAGGCGATGAGCATGCTTCGCCACTAGCGGAGAGATTTCCGCGCCCTTGAGCTGACCACCGACGATCCAAACGACACGCTCATGACCGGACAGTGCAGCGTCGGCAGCGTGGGGGTTGGTGGCCTTGGAGTCATCAATCCACACGACATCATTTGCCTTATGGACAATCTGACCGCGGTGTGCGCGAACTTCGAAAGTCTCCAATGCCGCTGCAATTTGCTCCGGTGAGGTACCGATACTGCGCGCCATCGCAGTGGCGGCCACCGCGTCGAGAACACCTGCCCGGCCGGGAGGAGAAATTCCCGCTACCGGTGCGATGACAATGCCCGGACCAGAGTCGTCAGCTGCGGCATCGCCGCCGCCAAAAGCGCGGTCGACAATCATGCCGTCGCGAACTCCGACCTGGTGTGCCTCCGGGGGACCATCGGTAAAGCCCACGACGGAGTTGCCGAGCTCGTCGTTTTTCAGCATCTTTTCCACGTGCTCGACGACATCTGCGTCATCCGCACCGTAGATTGCGACAGTACCGCGCAGCGCACGGGTCTTGTCCAGACCGTAGTTTTCGTAAGAACCGTGCCAGTCGATGTGGTCTTCCGCCAGGTTCAGCAGTACTCCCGCATCTGGGCGAATGTTTGGAGCCCAGTGCAGCTGGAAGCTGGACAGCTCTGCGGCCAAGACCTCGATACGAGGCTCAGCAGTCAGTGCGTCGTACAGAGCCACACCAATGTTGCCCACAGCTGCGCCCTGCTCCCCGAGCATGGCGGCCAGCATGGAGGTGGTTGTGGTCTTGCCGTTAGTGCCGGTGACTACCAGCCAGGTCCGTTTCGGACCCCACAGCTGGGCACAGTCGCCGGCGAAAGCCAACGCCACATCGCCGAATACCGGGACACCGGCCTCAGCGGCGGCGCCGAACAGCGGACTGGTCGGACGCCACCCCGGGGAGGTCACGATCGCAACCGCGTCGGCAAGCTCGTCGCGAGCGTCTGCGGTTGTGACATGCCGAACCGAAAAGTCAGCGGCAACCAGTGCGCCGAGCGCGGAGTCGTCCACGACGACAACTTCCGGACAGCCGATGTCCTTGAGCATCGCAATGGCACCGCGACCGGAAACTCCGGCTCCTGCCACCAGAACTCGACCAGAGCGCACCGTAGCGACTAAGTCGAGATTTCGGATATCGGTGAGGTTGGTCGGGTCTGGTGAGTTAATCATTGAAATACGCCTACCTGAGAGAGCCAGTCACTGTAGAAGATGGCTGCGCCAATCATGTTGAAAATGCCTGCGAGTAGCCAGAAGCGAACGACAACAGTTGTCTCCGCCCAACCTCCGTTTTCGAAGTGGTGATGGAGAGGAGCCATGCGGAATACGCGCTTGCCAGTCGTCTGGAAAACCGCGATCTGGATTGCCACGGAAGCAACTTCCATCACGAAGATGAAGCCAATGATAACCATCAGCAGCTCAGTCTTGGTGACAAATGACAGACCCGCTACCAAACCGCCAAGAGCCAGCGAACCGGTATCTCCCATGAAGATCTTTGCCGGCGCTGCATTCCACCACAGGAAGCCCAAACAGGCGCCCAGACCCGCGACGGAAATAACGGCGATATCCAGCGGATCGCGGACGTTGTAGCAACCGCTGCCCAGCGAAGCCTCGCAAGAGTTACGGAACTGCCAGAAGGAAATCAGCGTGTAGGTGGCCAGTAGCAGCGCGGTGGCGCCAGCGGCCAGGCCGTCAAGGCCATCAGTGAGATTGACGGCATTCGTCCATGCGGCAATGACGATGAAGACAAATACCAGGAAGACAATCATGCCGAACCACACAGGCCCCGGTGCCAGATTCAGGAACGGAATATCTCGAATCAGCGACAAGCTCGTCGAACCGGGAGTCAAGCCAGACGCATCCGGGAACTGCAGCAGCAGCACGCCGAAAATCAGTGCTGCCGCCAGCTGCCCAACCAGCTTCGCTGTCTTGTTCAGCCCCAGGTTGCGTCCTTTGTAGAGTTTGATGAAGTCATCGGCAAAACCCAATGCGCCCATCGCCAGAACAAGGAACATCACCAACAGACCGGAGGCGGACGGCCCCACGCCAGTCTGGATATACGTAACGAGGTGTGAGAGGAAATAGCCAGCGACGATTGCGGCGATGATGGCGATGCCGCCCATAGTCGGAGTTCCCCGCTTGCGCAGGTGGCTCTTCGGCCCTTCTTCACGAATCTCCTGGCCAAGACCTTCAGCAGAGAATTTGCGAATAAGCACTGGTGTTAAAAAGACACTCACCAGAAATGCAATCGCACCACTGAGAATAAGTTGAATCACTTACTTTTCCTCTCCGCTTTCACCTTCGGGCGTAGTCCCAACCTTGGCAGCCAGCGAGTCCGCGACCCGCCACATACCGTCCGCATAGGAGGCCTTGACTAACACCACATCGTCCGGACGCACCTCGGCCGCCACCAAATCCGCGGCAGTGGATGTATCCGGCACCCTAGAAGTATTTAACCCCAACTCTTCCGCTTTGTCGGCCAGGGCATGCACATTAGAACTCTCTCCGACTGCAATTAGTCGATCGATGCCGCGGCCCACAAGGTACTCGCCAAGCGACGAGTGCTCATCTTCAGCGGAATCGCCAAGCTCACCCATCTGTCCAAGCACCGCCCACGATGAGGCGTCCTGGTGCGTTGGGCCAGCTGCTGTACGTGCCAGAGCGTCAATCCCCGCACGCATCGAATCAGGGTTGGCATTGTAGGAGTCGTTAATAACGACGATATTGCCAGTGAGCTGCTGGACATCCATGCGCCGCTCTGACGCTGCCACATGCGCGGCCATCGCCTTTGCGACCTGCTCAGCATCAATACCGGACTCCACTGCCACCGCAATCGCCGCCAGGGCATTGGCCACTTGGTGCGCACCATAGACCTGCAGTTGGATCGGGAATGTACGCCCATCCGGTACATGCAGGTCAAAAGATGCACGAGCAAAATCATCGAGCTGCACATTCGTGGCGCGGTAATCCGCGGTTGCGTGGCGTTCGGAGTTCTCATCGGCAGAGAAGAACACCACCTTCGCCTGGGTACGCGGAGCCATGCCAGTGACGTAGTCATCGTCGGCATTGAGTACGGCCACACCGCCCTGCTCCGCAGCCGGCAGCGCTTCCACGAGCTCGCCCTTAGCCTGCGCGATTGCCTCGCGCGAGCCAAACTCACCAAGGTGCGCCGTGCCAACATTGAGCACCGCACCGATCGTCGGTGGCGCGATGCGCGCCAGGTGGGCCACATGCCCAATTCCGCGTGCGCTCATCTCCGCAACCAGGTACTTCGTCTCCGGAGTGCACTGCAGCACCGTGTACGGATGCCCAATTTCGTTATTAAACGACCCCTTCGGCGCCACCGTCGGACCGTCGGTACGCAGCAGCGTCGCCATCATGTCCTTCGTCGACGTCTTTCCCGCCGAACCCGTCACACCGACGACATGCAGCTGATCCTTCTTCAGCTCGTCGACGACGTAACGCGCCAACTTACCAAGCGCTTCCAGCACCGCCGCCCCGGAACCATCCGGATCGTGTGCAAATGCGTCGGCATTGGAGTCCTGCTTACCAAGAGGCTTGACGACGACCGCAGGTTGCCCAACATCTCGTGCCGCCAGTGCCATCGGCGCTCCAGCTGCTACAGCCTGATCGATGAAGTCGTGGCCGTCGACACGCGCGCCCGGCAGGGCGAGGAAGAGCGAGCCTTCGCGAATCTTTCGGGAGTCGAATTCTGCGGGCTGAGTCACTGTGGCGTCATCATTGACGTGGGCGAGTTCACCTCCCACGATGTGAGCGATTTCCGCGGCGGTCAGGGCAATCATGATGTCTATAGTCCTTGTTGGTTAGAGTTCCAGGCGCCTAGTAAAGGATGATTTCTTGATTTTATTCGCCTACCGCGAATGGTTCGCGGTAGGCATGTCAGGTGGTGCGCTTCCTCAGCGATTTCAGCAATCTCAATCAGCGGATCCCTCCAGTCGCTGTGTGAGTGCTTCGGCCAGCTGTTCACGGTCATCGAACGGGTGAATTACGCCACCGATATTCTGGCCGGTTTCGTGTCCCTTGCCTGCCACCACGATGCTGTCGCCGCTGTGGGCGAGCTCGACGACACGGCGAATTGCCTGGCCGCGATCGCCGATTTCCTCAACAACCGTGTCAGAACTGGCCTTGCCGCTGGCAACGGCTTCCTTCGCACCGGCGACCACGGCCGCACGGATTTCAGAGGGCACCTCGGAGCGTGGGTTGTCATCGGTGATGATGACGACATCGGCACCGCATGCAGCCTCGGCTCCCATAATTGGACGCTTGGCACTATCGCGGTCGCCACCGGCGCCGACGACAACCAGCACGCGACCTTCGGTCTGTGCACGCAAGGTGGCCAACACTTCAGCTACTGCGGCTGGCTTGTGGGCATAGTCCACCACAGCCAGGAAGTCCTGTCCGCGGTCGATGCGCTCCATGCGGCCTGGCACACGCACCTGCGCCAGGCCGCTCTTGGCCGCGTCATTGGCATGCCCAATCGCATCGAGCACAGCCCATGCGACTGCGGCATTGGCAACGTTGAAAGCACCCGGCAGAGGAACTTCCACCTCAACTGTGTCAGTGTTGTTTCGCGTTAGCTCCACATGTTGGACACCGTTGGTGGCGACAGTGGCTGCAGCGGCGTGCCATTCTGCAAAGACCTCGGCAGCTGGCGTCTTGTCGGTTACGCGATGCTGAGTATGGACAGTGGTGACTTGGACATCCGGGTCGCCGGCAGCGATATCTGCCATGCGGACACCCCAGTCGTCGTCGATGCACACGACAGCCTTCGGTGCATGTGTCGGACCTGCCGGATCAAAGAGCTTGGCCTTGGCTTGGAAATACTCTTCCAAGGTCTTGTGGAAGTCCAGGTGATCCTGCGAGAGGTTGAGGAAACAGCCGACGTCGAAACTGACTCCGTCTACACGCCCCAACGACAGTGCGTGAGAAGAAACCTCCATGACAACGTGCGTCACACCTTCGGAGAGCATCTGGTGGAACAGGCGCTGGAGGGCCGGAGCCTCTGGGGTAGTCAGGCTCGACGGAACGGCACGGCCATTGATGCGCGTGCCGGTAGTACCAATGATGCCTGTCGAGCAGCCAGCTGCCAGCAGCGCGCCCTCCAGCATGTAGGTCGTGGTGGTCTTGCCAGAGGTGCCGGTAACCCCAATGATGGTCAGTGAATCCGAGGGGTGATCGTATATTTCTGCAGCAACGTGCCCCATGACGCCCCGGACATCGTCGACAACCAGGACTGGGCGCGTCTCCCCTGCTTCCCGCAGGATTTTCAGACCTTCCTCATCAGTCAGGATCGCTGTAGCAGCCGACTGCTGCGCGTAGCGCGCACCGTGCGTGCGAGTACCTGGGACGGCAGCAAACATTCCACCTTCAGGCACTTCGGCAGCGTTGAGTTCGATCGCGGCAATATCCGCTCCTGCCGCCGCGGATTCGGTAATGCCGTCAAGTCGGCCATGCGCGAGGTTACACAATTTCGCAAGGGTGGCGGTCATTGGCTGTTCCCTCTTTCAAGTCAGTCGTTGGTGTACAACAGGTTGGAAAAATTCAAGAGATTCACTTTGCAGAAACCAAAGTAATAAAAGTCTGTGTATTAGTGCTGTCGCGGTAACTTCATTGTGGTGGTGACCTCGTTACGGCTGCAGCAACAACTTGCCCTCGCGGGGTGGCGACGGCGGTACGTTGTAGCGGTTAAGCGCCCAAGCGGCGATGTCCTTAAACAGTGGGGCTGCTGACTGACCGCCGTCACCATGAACACCACGCTGGGGTTCGTCAAGCATGATGCCAATGACAAAACGGGGATCGTCGGCAGGCGCGATGCCTGCAAACGTGATGTAGTACTTGGAATTCGAGTACGCGCCGGTGTCGGGGTCAACCTTCTGCGCCGTACCTGTCTTGCCTGTGAGCGAATACCCCTCAATACTATTTCCGGCAGCGGTACCCGACTGCTGCCCCGTGGGATCAGACTGCATAACGCCTTCAAACATAGCGCGCACAGTTTGGGCGGTCTCCGGGCTAACCACACGCACTGTTTCCGGGCGCTCTGTTGCCGTCTTCGTGCCGTCCGGGGAAATTGTCGAACGAATCATACGCGGCGGGATGCGCTCGCCATCGTTGGCGATTGCCTGGAAAACTCCTGTCATCTGCAGCAGTGTCATGGCCATACCCTGACCGATGGGCAGGTTCGCAAATGTACCGCCGGACCACTGCGGACGCTGCGGCACCAAGCCGGACGATTCACTGGGCAACTCGATACCCGTGGACTGCCCCAGCCCGAAGAGATGCAGCATCTCAGCGAAGCGGTCCTGACCCAAACGCTCTGCCAGCATTAGGGTGCCGACATTGGAGGACTTGCCGAATACACCGGTCGTCGTGAAAGCTTCCGTGCCGTGCTCCCATGCATCGCGCACGGTGACACCCGCCATATCAATCGTGCCCGGAACCTGCAGAACCTCATCCGGTGTGGTCTTGCCGTCTTCGATAGCGGCCGCTGCGGTAATAATCTTTGCTACAGAGCCCGGCTCAAATGGGTTCGATACAGCGGAGTTTCCGATAGTGCGCCCCTCTTCGAGCTCGGCCCCCATATCCTTATTCGGGTTAGCCGTGTCCGCCTGCGCCATTGCAAGCACTTCGCCGGTCTTCGCGTCGAGCACGACTGCCGACGCATCCTTCGCTCCCGAGTTGGCCTTCGCCTGGTTGACCTGCTGCTGGACAAAGTACTGCATGTCGAGGTCCAGGGTCAGCTCGTAAGTCGTACCGTCCACAGCTGCGTGGACATCGCGCGTGGATCCCGGGATTGCCACACCGTTAGAGGCGATATCAATGGTCTTGCCACCGTTAATACCCTGCAAAGTGGCATCACGAGAGGCTTCAAAGCCGAACTGGCCGACGCCATCCATGCCAATCTTGCCGATGACGTTAGCCGCCGTCGCCCCATTCGGGTACTGGCGAATATCCTGACGCTCCGCCACCAGTTCCGGATACTTTTCCACGATGGCAGCGGCCTTGTCCGGGTCGACATTACGCACGAGCACCTCATAGGTGCTGTCCTCATTGCGCAGCTTCTCCAGAATGTCCTTCGAGCTCACCCGGGACGGCGCGCTCATCACCGAGTTCTCCTCGGTTTCGGGTTCCGCTTGACGACGGCGACTGCTTCCCGACTTCTCCGCGTCGATGTCGGCCACGTCGAGTAGCTTCGGCAAATCCTTGGCGATCTGCTCGAGGCGTTCATCGTAGGTAGCGACATCATCCGGGCGCTGCTTATGGGCGTCCCCAATCCACTTGCGCAAAGTGTTCGGGTGAACGGTAATACTGCGTGCCTCCATAGTGAAGGCAAGCTGAGCTCCGTTACGATCGAGAATCGCACCGCGCCGAGCTGCATCAACAACTTCCACCGTGCGCTGATTCTGCGCCGCCGCCGACAGGTCAGGACCTGCGACGAGCTGCACCCAAGCCAAACGGGAGACCAGCACTACAACTGCGATAGCGCCTATAAACTGCAGCCAGTTGCGACGTCGGATGAAGTCCTTATTACTAATGCGCATTTTTTCGCGCGGGGGCACGCTTCGGTTGGTTTTAGCATCGAGCCCCCGGCTGCGCTGACCATCCCGAACGCGACTTTGGCCTCTGCGCTCACGGGATGTAATTCGGTAAGCACGTTCGCCGAAGTCATACCCCCCTCCACGGTTGGGGTAGTCGTCTTCAGATCGAATCATGCGCTAGTGCTTTCTACTAAGTCGATTCTCCCGCGCGCGATAACGTTAGGCGGTATTCCCTGCCATCGCGAGTACTGAATTAATTAGTCTACAGTCGACTGACCAGAAACAGTGGAACCGCCAGAATATCGGACAGTTGGCCAGTTTGGCCCAGTTTGTTTTCTAAGTTCCTACGGTGCTGGAGCTGGCTCGGGTGCCGGAGCTTCCGGTGCTTCCGGCGCCGCGACTGGCGCTTCTGGGGCTGGCGCTGGCGCTTCAGCCTCAGGCGCGGGTGCCGGAGCCGGCGCAGGTGCTGGTGCGGGCTCATGGTTCTGCGGCGCATACGGAGCGGTTGCCGGCAACCCGTTCGGACGTGGGTGCGCTTCCTCAATGGCCGGTGCCTGCATCCCCGGAACATTCTCGGTGTCCTTCGGGTTCGACGACGGCGCATGCGGAACATTCGGCGACTCACTGTTGAGGTCGATAATCTTCTGCTGCTTCTCATCGCCCGGTCGCACTTCCACGACCTTGCCTTCCGGATCAGTCGTCAAAACGGCAGGCTGCTCCGGATTGACCATGCCCTCTTCCACAGCACGCTGCGCGATAGCACCGGTTGACTTCATGTAAGCAACATCCCGCTCGAGCACCTCCAGCTGGTTACGCAGCTCCTTTTCCTTGGTCTGCGCAGCATCCAGCTGCAAGGATGTCGAGGTCGAAATACCCGACAGCCACATCGCCGCCACGATTCCGGCAACGACGAGAATGATCATCACGGCCGCACCGGCAAACTTGTGGTTATCCCTCGAGGACGTCGTAACGCGACGCCCACGCACCGAGATGACCTGCTGAGAACCTGTGCGCCCAAACCGCCTGCGCTGATAAAGATCCTGTTTCGTGCGGGCGCTGCGACCGCGCTGACGAGTCTTCGTCTTGGCACCGGCGACGGTTGCAGATGCGCCGCGGGAGGTGCGCCGGGTGGGGGCGTGCTCCGTGATTGTCGTTGCCATGCTCGAAAGTTCTCCCAGTACTTAGATCGTTAAGGGTGCGTTTGGTGCGGTTGAAAGGTTTGGGTCAATCGGCTCGAATTCGCTCGATACAGCGAACTCTCACCGGTGCGGCTCGGGGGTTGTCTTCGATCTCGCTTGCCGACGCCTTCTCCGCACCTCTCGTGATGAGAGCAAAGTGCGGTTCATGCCCCGGAAGCTCCATCGGGAGCCCCGGTGGGGTTGTCGACTTCACGCGCTCCGCAAAGTCCTTCTTGACGATGCGGTCTTCCAGACTCTGGTAGCTCATGAACACTGCACGCCCATCGACTGCGAGTGCATCGCAGACCTGCGGCAGCACATTTTCCAGAGCTTCAAGCTCACGATTTACCTCGATACGAAGAGCCTGGAACGTACGCTTGGCCGGGTGTCCGCCCTTACGACGAGATGCCGCCGGAATGGTTTCGTAGAGCAGCTCAACCAGACGACCGGAGGTCGTAAACGGTTCCTTTTCCCGCTCACGCAGGATTGCCGAGGCAATCTTGCCGGCGAAGCGCTCGTCGCCGTAAGTCGATAGGATACGCGCGATATCACCGTGCGAATAGGTATTGAGCACATCCGCTGCGGTAATCCCCTGGCTTGCATCCATGCGCATGTCCAGCGGGGCGTCGACTCGGTAGGCGAATCCACGATTGACCTGGTCAAGCTGCATCGAGGAAACACCGAGATCGAAAAGCGCACCTGCAATGCCCTTCTCAGCGGCGCGGGCGAGAATGTCCTCCGCGCCACTGCCACCAGCGGCTGCAGGAATCTCACCACTGAGCACCTCGGCGAGCGAATCGAAACGCACACGGAAGGATACAAAGCGATCACCGAAGCGCGCGAGACGTTCTTCTGCCCCTCGCAATGCATTGTCATCGCGATCGAGTCCAACAACGCAGAGCTTCGGGAACTGCTCCAACAGGTATTCCGTGTGTCCACCGGCACCAAGAGTGCCGTCGACAACTACTGCGTCGTCACCCAGCGCCTCGATGCCCGGGCGCAACAAATCAGTCACTCGATGAAGCAAAACGGGGACATGACCAAACTCGCCGGACTTGCGATCATCCGTAGGTACCGATCCGTTCATTTCCCCTCCTCACCGGGTATGTTCGCACTGGTCAGAGAATCTATCGAGTGTATTCCCGGTTTGCTTAACGACGAGTGCCGCGCCAGCAACCAGACCGCACCTCATGAGCAGTACTGGGAATGCTGCTATCAGTGCTTAAAACAAAAAGCGGGGATGTTCACAGGGCCCCGCCTGACAGAACCTGGTATCGGGGAAGTACACCAGGGGCTATCAGGCAGAGTCCATGCGGACATTCCCTCTTTTCGGTTATTCCATGCGGTTTATAAAACGCCGAACAGCGAGTCATCCTCACCTTCGGAGAAATCAGCTTCATGCTCCGCCTGGTAGGCCTCCCAGGACTCTTTGTCCCAGATCTCCAGAAAGTCAATAGAGCCGATAACCACGCACTCCTTGGAGAGATTCGCGTACCGACGGTGATCCATCGATAACGTGATTCGCCCCGAACCATCGGGCCGCTGCTCATCGGTGCTCGCCGCAAGATTTCGGATGAAAGCTCGCGCCTTGGCATTCGTACGAGAGGCCTTAGTAGCCCGCTGAGCTAATTTGACGAACTCCTCTTTCGGATACACCGCCAGAGAATGATCCTGTCCCTTAGTGACCATCAGGCCACCTGCGAGATCCTCGCGGAACTTCGCCGGCAACGTCAGGCGCCCTTTGTCATCAAGCTTCGGCGTGTAGGTGCCCAGAAACATGCGTCACTGGCCTCCTATCCCCGTGTCAACCTCAATGTCAACGCACAAACGCTTACCAAATTCAGGGATTTAGGCGTTGCCTTCAAGCAGAGCCAGAGGGCTGCGCTTTACCGCAGTGCCAAAATCTCGCCAAACCTTAAGCGCAAATCGGATATTCACTTCTGCAATGTTGACCAACCTCAATCAACATCACGCCCCACTTTACCCCACTATCTGCCACTATCAACACAAGAAGGAGAAAAATAGTCACAGCATCAGCTCAACCCCACCGCCAGGACATCCATTTTAACCCAATTGACCTGGGCTTTTAAAGAATCACCTCGACAATTAAAGCGCGAATAAAAAGTGGGGCACCCACCCGCGACCACGCCGATAACGACGCCACACCAACCACATTGTTAACAGAAAGCAGTTTACGCCCCACTACCCACCACTTACCTGCTAAAAACCATCCAGATTCAACCTGGTCGCCAGACTTAGTGCGTTGACCTGCAATTTTGTGTCGCCAGAGCCAAACTTTCGGAGATACCAACAACGACCGCAGATAAGAATTCCTCCATCCCAATAGCTAAGTGGGGGAAAGTGGGGACTCGGGGTGGGGCAAAGTGGGTGAGATCTTGTGGAGACGATTCACGTCTAGAAAAACAAAAAAGTGAGGGCAAGCCATCGCTGGCTTGCCCTCACTTGTTAATTCTTGAGGTTTATCCCCTAACGCCCCTCGAAGCGGCCACGGAAACGCGATTCCAACGTGGAATCACCAGAGGAGCCACGGCTACCCGAGGTCCCTCGACGACTCTTTGCCGCCCCGGACTTAGACTTTCCAAAGCTCAGCCCCGAAGCAGAACTAGCCTTCTCCTGCTTACCGGCGCCGGTCAGAGCCCAAACGCCGGAACCGAACATAAGGCCAAAGCCGGCAACCGATAACACAATGAACCAATTGCTCACAGAGAAAAGAGCGACGCCGCCAATCAACATCAGCAGACCGAGGAGCATGAGCGCAAAAACCTGGATGGAAAACCCACGAGGTGCGCTGTTTTCCTCCGGAAAGCTGAACGCATTTCCGGCCATCGTCGAACTAAATTTAGGATCCTCAGCGTAGAGTGCAGACTCGATTTCGTCGAGCATCCGCTGTTCGTGCTCAGATAGTCCCACAATTCCTCCATCGCCTACTTGAGCATTGCCCACCGCGATACTGGCGAGCCTTGACCCCTCAACTAACAATGCCGATACAACAAAGTTAATTACAGGCCACGTGCTGCTAACGCGGCGTCCGTTAGCTTCATTCTTACCCCTTCAACGGGCGACTCACCTCTATTGTTCCATGAATCCGAACAATCCCCCATTTATTTAGGAAAGCAACGCTCTAACACGCCCCCACCGGCTTACGCAGCCGCGGACAGAACACCCAGCTCAGCCCGGACAGCCCCCAAGAATGCACAACTTAAATCCCACAACTCCTGCGCCCGCCGAGAGTCAATGCGACGCGAAATACCCAACCGGACTTCCTCACGCAGCGCGGTGAACTGCTCAAACTTGGTGACCCAGCTATCAAATTCGGGCTGCTCTTTCTTTAAACGCAACCAGGCACTCTGTGTTGCCGAACGACGACGCTTAACTACCGAGCCCGAACGAGCGCCCGAGCCAGAACCCCCAGCCACCGACACATCGTCGCGATTCAACAGCGCGCCTGCGCAACGCAGCGCCGCACAGTAGGAAAGCTCCAACATCTCATCAGAGCTGGCATTCCAAGCATTCGCTAGCAGAGCCTCTGCCCGCCCCAGCAGCTCCAGCGATTGCCTTGAGACACCGACCGGGGCGACCAAACCCGACTGCGAAATCGCCCTAAACTCCACCACGTTCGACCTTGCCACCACCCTGCTTCTCCTTTCACACAGCATTCACATGAGCACGGATTTTCCGCTTCCCCTTAGCGGGATTGACTGCAATCTATCCCCAACCCCGGACTACGCCAGGCATACTTTCGCACAACTGTTCGACTCGATGTTATTGCAGTAATCTCACAACTAAGTTCGTCTAAGTCGCTAATCTGGTCACTGTGAAATACAGCGTGGTTCCGATGACAGCAGGAGACTTCAATCTCCGCCTGCAAGAAGCAGTGGCTCTCTACATCACCGCGATGCAGTACAACCCCGCGATCTTGCCCGGTCGTCTCCACGAATGGCAGAAGCAAACCACTCAACCCGGCTTCATGGCTGCTGCAGCCATAGCTCACCCCGAAGAGCTCTCCCCTGCCCACGCTCTCCGCGACCCGCGCTGCAGGTTGGTCGGCATCGGCTACTGCCGTACAGGATTGGACACGCACTGGTGGTATCGCCAGGTAAGAGATGGACTGCTCATGGACGGGCGCTCGCTACCGGACGTCGTCAAGCTCTTGGGCAACTACGCCGAACTGTCTGAGATTCACATTCACCCCAGCTTTCAGGGGCGGGGACTCGGTAAACGGTTGCTCCACGAGTTGGTCGATTCCCGCCCGGAGACGCGAGTTCTGTTGTCAACCCCGGAATACCCGAATGAGGCCAATAGGGCATGGCAGCTCTACCGCCAATTTGGTTTCAAAGATGTTTTAAGGAACTTTTATTTCACAGGGGACTCTCGTCCCTTCGCAGTTCTAGGAGTAGATCTTCCCCGTGACATCATCACCGAGTGAACCTTCCACACCACGTCAACGACTTTCGCCTCTGCGCATTGCCACAGCAATGGCCGGAATTGCCGCCATCTTGCCGCTCAGCGGCTGCTTTGACGCACAGGCTGGCATTACCATTTCCGGCGACGACAGAGTCTCGGGCACAATTCACGTAACACCCACGGAGGAAGTCCGTTCCCAATTTGAGCAGTGGCAAGTACCGGAAGATCTCTCCGACCGCGTCTCGCAGGGAGTAATCGACTCCTCCACAGGAAAGATGGAAGTCTCGTTCAACGAGCTGCACTTCATTGAACTCACCGATACGCTCCGACAGCTTTCCGACGATCGCGTAGACATCGACCTAGACCGTACCGGTGGCGGCAAGATTTCGATGAACGGCCACATGGATTTGACTCACCTGCCCGGCGCGAAGGTTGATTTCGTCGTCGCGTTCCCGGAGCAGGTTACTGACTCCAATGGCCGCCAGACCGAACCGAACAAGGTGGAATGGCAGCTCGCCAGTGGCGAGAACCATAATGTATGGGCTTCGTCGCCGGCTGGATCCACCAAGCGGAATCAATTCCTATTATTTGCCGGTGTGACCACAGCCGCCGGTGTCCTAGCCTCAGTGCTAGGTGTCCTGTGGGCGCGAAGAGTTCGCGACATGCAGGACTTTTAGCAATTAAAAACCGCCGCGCAGCATATCCTGGCCGGTGCCCCATTCGGGCGCCATGCCGAGGTTGTGCAAAACTTCCTGGGAGGCGCGAGCGAAGTTCATAGTCATAAAGTGCAGCCCCGGCACGCCTTCGGCGATGAGCCGCTCTGCCATGTTGGTCGAAAACTCGATACCAATCTTGCGAATCTCATCTTTATTGGCCTGCTCGTCACCATCTGCTGCCTTAATCAGGCGTTCCTCCAAATCGGATGGCAACTGTGCCCCGGAGAGCTCAACCTGCCTGCGCACTGAGCGCAGCGATGTAATCGGCATCAGCCCCGGAATGATGGGCTTGGCACCGTGCACTGGGTCGGCTTCCACCAGGCGGTCTCGAAGGCGCAAGTAGTGCTCAATATCGAAGAACATCTGCGTAATCGAGTATTCGGCTCCCGCGCGCAGCTTGGCCAGCGTGTACTGCGTGTCATGGTCCAAATCCGGCGAGCGGTAATGTCCCTCCGGGAACGACGCAATGCCGATTTCAAATTTCTCGAACTCCGGCTCGGCCTTAATTAGCTCAATCAGTTCGCTGGCGTAGTGCAGACCGCCCTCGGTCTCCACCCAAGGGCCAAGCGGGTCTCCCGGCGGGTCACCACGCAGAACGAGCAGATTCGTCAGCCCCGCGCTGAGATAAGAGCGCAGGATTTCCCGCAGCTCGTCGACAGTGTGCTCTACCAATGTCAGGTGCACAAGCGTTGTAAGCGGCTGCCTCGAAACGCGCTGGGCGATTCGCAGGGTGCGGTCGCGGCTAGAACCACCGGCGCCGTAGGTCACGGATGCAAAGGAGGCACCAAGATCATGGAAAGCCTCAGCTGCTCGGAGAAGACGTTCCTCGGCCGCGTCGTCACGCGGGGGCATGAACTCGACCGAGAAGGGAATACTGCCCGCGCTCGGCATTGAAAGCGCCTGGCGGATTGTCACTTGGCGGCCTGGCGACAGTGGCATTGTTGAGGACATAGTCACTCATACTAAGCGGTGTCCTATTCTTGAGTCAGCATTACCCGTCATCGACGAGAGGCTCACATGAGCGAAGAACTGGATTTGGCCGCGCTACAGCCCCGCGAAGTACCAGCTACTGTTACCAAAACGCTGGAGAATTACCTCAAAAGCCGTGGCGACGATGTCGCGTCGGTCGATGCGGTGTACACCGAGGCCATAGATTCGCTCCACTCCTTCGTCCTCAATGGGGGCAAGCGCGTGCGTCCAGCCTTCGCCTGGCAGGGGTGGTTGGGGGCAGGCGGCCTCGAAGGCCGTTTCTCCCCAGCCGAGGATTCCCTGGCTGTGATGAACGCGGTGAGTGCCTTGGAACTCATTCAAGCCTGCGCACTCATTCATGACGACATCATCGATGACGCTGATACGCGCCGTGGCGCACCGACTATCCACAAGGTATTCGAGGCCAAGCACGAGGCCAATAGCTGGAATGGAGCCGCCGACCGCTTCGGTATTTCCGCCGCGATTCTCATTGGCGATGTCGCCCTGACCTGGGCTGATGACATGATGCACTCTTCAGGCCTCAGCTCGGAGGCGCTAACCCGCGCACTTGTCCCCTGGCGGGCGATGCGCACTGAAGTACTTGGCGGCCAACTGCTCGATATCACGGCCGAAGCCAGCCGGGACAGTCGCGTCGAGACCGCTGAGAAAATCAATCTGTTCAAGACCGCCGCCTACACCATCGAGCGGCCGCTCCACATTGGTGCTGCGATTGCCGGCGCCCCAGCGGAATTGGTTGAGGCCTACCGCAGCTTCGGCCGCGATATCGGTGTGGCATTCCAGCTCCGCGACGATCAGCTGGGTGTTTTCGGCGATCCCGAAGTCACGGGCAAGCCTGCCGGCGATGACCTCCGCGAGGGCAAGCGAACCGTACTGGTCGGCCAGGCTTTAAGCCTCTACCTCGATTCCGCACCTGAAAAGGCCCGCTTTATCGATGAACGCCTGGGAGCGGTCTCGTCTGCTGCAGATATTGATGAGCTACGAAATCTCATCGCTGATTCCGGCGCTGCCGATGCCGTCGAACGTGAAATTGACCGCCTGACCAGCCGCGCTTTCTCCACTATCGAGAATGCCGACCTGCCTGCAACGTCGCGCGAGAACCTCATTGCTATGGGCGTTCGCGCCACCGCTCGTCAGCATTAGACCAGGTGTTGCGTAGTCATGCCCGCTGCTTCCCCCACTCGTGCCCCCATTAATTCCCCGCGTCTGCGACGTGCGGTCACTCGTCCTCATAAGGGCTCCAAACCACGACTGACCATCATCGGCGCAGGCCTGTCCGGACTTACCGCCGCGCTCTACGCCATCGCCGATGGCTACGATGTCACCGTTGTCGAGCGGGGAAGTTTCGTCGGCGGACGCTGCGCCAGTGAACCCATCACAGTCGATATCGACGAGCAATCGCTCACCGCAGTCTTCGACACTGGCGCAACTGTATGGACCATGCCCTCGCTTGTCGACGATGCCCTCGCCGCCGTCGGCCTCTACGCGCGCGATATCGACCCGGGTTTTTCGGCCTCCCCAATCACGCCCACCTACCGTGCGGAATTTGCCACCCGCGGCGGACTCGACGTGTTTTCCAACGAAGACATGATGGCCGATGAACTCGCGCGCTTCGGTGCCTCTGACTCCACCGTCGCCGGTTACCGCAAACTTCGCACGTGGCTGCAAACTCTCTTCAATGCCTGCTTCGACAACTTCATGTCCCGCAGCTTTGACCGCGTTACGGACCTATTCACCGGGCCCGGCGCGCTTCGCGACCTCACTACGCTCCTCCGACTCGGTGCCTTCGGCGCCCTCGAACCTAAGATTCGTGCCTTCCTCGGAGATAATGATCTCGCTCGCGTTTTCAGCTTCCAGGCGCTTTACGCAGGTGTGCCTCCCGCTAAGGCCCGTGCGGTCTACGGCTGCATTTCCCACATGGATACCTCGATGGGGGTTTACTATCCGCACTCCCCCGCATTTGGTTCGGGTATAGGCGCCGTCAGCGAGTTGCTCGCCGAGGCCGTCCGTCGAGCTGGCGGAACCATCGACTTCGGCGTTGATGTCACTGGGCTGAAAGTTGACGAAGCAGGCTTTGTCTCCGCCATCACCACGGCAACTGGCGAGCGTCCCACCGATGCCGTCATCGCTACGACCGATTTACCTGTGGTGCAGAGCTGGCTTCACGACGCGGCTACCTCTGCCGCCGGTAGCTCATCGAAGCGGCGAGGCCTTCGGAGCGTCGTAAAGCGGACGGGAGCGCGACGGTTGTTCCCAGTTCGATTTTCTCCATCGGCGGTGGTGGCGCACGGGCTGATTCCGGTTTCGGAGACTGCGACGTGGCCGAAGCGGCATCACCTGATTTCGTTTGGCGAAAAGTGGAACGAAACCTTTGAGGAGATCTCGTCACCGCGTCATGGAAAGCTAATGTCGGACCCATCATTGCTGGTCACCCGGCCTGCGGTGAGCGCGCCGGAGCGTATTGTCACAGATGCGAACGGCGTGCAGTGGGAGCCCGTCAGTGTGCTCGCGCCGTGCCCCAACTTGCAGTCGGCCAATCTGATTTGGTCGCGAATCGGTGGGGACTACGTCGCGAAAATAACCGCTGAGCTGGAGCGGCGCGGACTGATCGGGATCTCTACGAAGTGGCGAGTCGGTCGGATCGATACCCCTCAACAGTGGCAAGAACGTGACATGGGCGTTGGCTCGCCGTTTGGGCTGGCGCATCTGTTCCGACAGACGGGGCCATTCCGTCCCCGCAACTTCTCTCCGAAGATGCCAAAGAATCTGACGCTGGCGGGATCGACGACGGTGCCGGGAGTTGGCGTGCCGACGGTCATGATTTCTGGACGACTTGCGGCACAGCGGTTTGAAACGCCTTAGCTCCTGAATGTCTCCCGGATGTCTGCCGGTGGTCACTGACCAACTAGGATTAATGCATCAGCAATGTATCGATTGTTTAGGTTGACATGAATTTATCGCGGAGTGCTCAGCTGGGTGTCTACGGTGGCATCCTCATTGCTCTGGGCTCCTACGGTTCCGGTGCGAACCGCTACCGTGGCGGCCTTGTCCACGCTCTGGGACTTGACTGGATCACCTATGGTCACGGTCAGATTTTCTGTGAGATTGTGATTTGGGTAGGTATCGCCCTGCTGCTTATCTCGTGGCTGCGCATCGGGCGGGAACTGCTGTTCTCGAAGGGGACTATCCGGGACATTGTGGCCGGTTCTGCCCATTCTGGCGACGCAGCAGACGCTATGGCGTCAGCGAACGCTGGCGGCGATGAGTCCACGTTGCGCCGGTTTAATTCAATCCTGTTGGCCTGGGCAATTCCCCTCGCGCTGGCCGCACCGCTGTTCTCTCGCGATGTCTATTCGTATCTCATGCAGGGTGCGATGGTCCGCGATGGGTTTGATCCCTACACCGAGGGAGCTGCAGCTAATCCAGGGCCGATGCTGCTGGAGGTATCCGCAGACTGGCGGAACACCACCACCCCGTATGGCCCGCTGCATCTGGGAATTGGAGAGGTCATCACGCGGATTGTCGGCGACAACATCACCGTCGGCGTGATTCTCTACCGCATTGTGTGCCTGCTGGGCTTCGCCGCCATTGTCTGGTCGATCCCGCGAATCGCCCGGGAGCTTGGGGCAAATCCGGCTTTCGCACAGTGGCTCGGTGTGCTCAATCCACTGGTGCTACTGCATCTGATTGCGGGTATGCACAACGAGGCACTGATGGTCGGCTTGGTCAGCTTGGCGCTCGTCGCCGCACTGCGCATGGAGCACATGCGGGGTGGCCTGGTCGCCGCTGTCCTCATCGGAATCGGCGTCGCGCTGAAGGCCACCGCTGTCCTGGCGCTGCCCTTCGTCGTGTGGATTGTGTTGACCAGGCGCGAGCCCATCGCCACGGTTCAAGAGATGCTGCGCAAGATTCCGGCGATTGCCGGTGTGGGCATCGTGTTGGTCGCAGTTTGCGTCGGCACGCTTGCAGTGGTGACGTGGCTGACCGGCTCGAGCTGGGGCTGGATTTCCGAGATCAGTGGCAATACCAAGGTGATTAACCCCCTGGCAGCACCGTCAGCGGTCGCTGGTGTGATCTCGGGCGTCACGGCGTGGTTCAACGACGACATCGGTTTCAATGTCATCGTCAGCCACACACGCGTGGTCTCCTCCATCATCATGCTGGTGGGACTCGTGATCTCCTGGTTCTACTTCCGAGCCACCCCTCGTAACAATGTCGCTGGCATGATTGCCGCCTACGTGGTGGCCTGCGTATTTAATGCCGTGGCACTTCCCTGGTACTACGCCAGCTTATTGACTCCCATGGGAACGATTCGCCCGCCACGATGGGTGGTTCAAGGCACCGTGTTGTTCACATTCATCCTGTCGCTGTCCTTCGCCGGCGGCGGCAATCACCGCTTCTACGACGTGCCCTGGATGGTTATCATTACCGTTCTCGGCTGGCTGGCCGTCGGCTGGCTGACCACTGGAAAATTCAGCTGGAAGTACCCGTGGCGTGACGATAAAACCGCCGCAGACACGGATTCCACGGTGGCACCCCTGTCGCGGTCAACCGAGGTCGCATAGTTGTCCATGCCCACCCCACAGCCTCTCTCGACCATCGCGCTGCCACAGTCCTACGAGCTCTGCCGCGATATTATGGCCTCCCACGGTCGCACGTATTCCCTGGCCACGCGACTATTGGCACCCCGCCAACAGCGTGCGGTGTGGTCTCTCTACGCCTGGGCACGCATCGTCGATGACTACGTCGACTGCCCCGCCGACGCCGACCGCTCCCCCACGCACATCGAAGCCACGGTCACACGTTTAAGCGAGCTTTTCCACTCAGCTGTCGTCATCGGTTCGCTTGACGACGTCCACCGCGACCGCGACCGTGCCGTCATCTCGGCGGCCGCACAGACTTTTCGCGACTACGACATCGATCCACAGCTCTCTGCGGACTTTGTTCACTCCATGTTGATGGACGTGCCCGACACATCGTGCCACATTGCGCATTTTGAAACATGGGAGCAACTCGACTCGTATATGTGGGGCTCCGCAGCAGTCATCGGCCTTGAGATGATGCCCATCCTAGGCACCCGCACAGGGGTCTCCCGTGAGGAAGCCACTCCCTACGCAGAGCTCCTGGGAAAAGCCTTTCAGGTGACGAATTTCCTCCGCGACATCGCCGAGGATTTTCGCCGTGGCCGTATTTACCTACCACTGAATGAGTGGGAGGCCTTCGGAGTGGGTACCGAGGAGATCGGCTACTGTGCCGCCACGGGACAGACGACCCCGGCGGTACGTCAGGCATTGGCCTTCTTCATCGCTCGCAACCGCGCACTCTATGCCGAAGCCAGCAGCGGCGTGGACATGTTAGAGGTGCCAGGGCGTCAGGCTATCCGTGCCGCGGAGATTCTCTACTCAGACATTCTCGGCGAAATTGAGCGCATGAACTACAACGTCTTTGCGCAACGCGCTCAAGTGGGACGCGCTCGAAAAGCAAAAATCGCCCTCCCGCTGCTTTTCACAGCAGTGGCCGGGCGATTACGACAGGAGCTATCGCGGGCGTAGGACGGCGGGCGTAGGACGTCGTCCAGGTCTTTACAACGCCATAGCCTGTGCGCGGCGCATTACTTCGCGTGCAAGGTGACCGTGCAGGGCGTCCACCGGACGTCCAGGCAGAGATTCATCTTCGGTGAATAGCCACTCCAGCGTTTCTTCTCGCGTGTAGCCGCCGTCGGCAAGCAATGCGAGTGCGCCAGGTACAAAACGCGCGACCTCATCATCTTCAAAGAAGCGGGCGGGAATTTGTGCAATGCCGTCGCGGTGGACTGCAATAAGGCGACCCTCCTGCAGCAACGCGTGAATTCGGGTGACGGTGACGCCAATGAGGTCAGCGGCATCGGGCAGCGCAAGAGTGGGTTCGTCGGCGCTCAGGACATCGTGGCAAGTTGGAATCTTTCTCACACTGGTCACTTTAGCGCGTTGGCCTTGCAGTAGGTACGTCCCCATATACTTATTAGAAGCAACTGATTGGAACAGGGAAGGCTGGTTTATGTCGCAGCTTGTCGAGGGGCAGATTCTCGATGGTCGCTACCGCATCGGAGCCACCATCGCACACGGTGGCATGAGCACCGTGTACTGCGCCACCGATTTGCGGCTCGATCGCAGGGTGGCCGCAAAGGTCATGGATCCGCGTTTTGTCGACGACGAGTCTTTCCGCATCCGCTTCGAACGTGAGGCCCGCGCGGTCGCGCACCTCAATGACGAGTCGCTTGTCAACGTCTACGACCAGGGCACGGACCCGGCGGGGCATGTTTTCCTCATTATGGAATTCGTCGACGGTGGGACCCTCCGCGAACTGCTCCGTCAGCGCGGTCCGATGCCTCCGCATGCAGCTGCCGTCGTGATGCGCTCAGTTCTGCGCGCCCTATCGGTGGCGCATTCCCGCGGCATGGTGCACCGAGATATCAAGCCGGAAAATGTGCTGATTGCCTCGGACGGGCGAGTGAAGCTGGCGGACTTCGGTCTAGTGCGCGCGGCCGCTGATGCCAAGGTGACCTCTAACTCGGTCATCGTCGGCACCGTCGCTTATCTGGCTCCGGAGCAGGTCACGGGTGAATCCATCTCCCCTGCCTCCGATGTGTATGCGGCGGGTATTTTGCTCTTTGAGCTGCTTACCGGCACCACGCCATTCATCGCCGATTCTTCGCTCGGCGTTGCCATGAAGCGATTGAACGAAGATGTCCCGCCACCCTCGGAGCTCATCGACGGCGTTCCCGAGGAGTTCGACGAGTTGGTCGCCCGCGCTTGTTCCCGCAGGCCGGAGGATCGGTTTGAGACGGCCGAGGAATTCGGTGACGCACTCGAAGACATTGCGGACAAACTCGCGCTGCCACCATTCCGCGTGCCGTCGCCCGTCAATTCAGCAGCCGCCAACGCTGCCGCCATGGAGGGGCTCACAGAGGACTTCCACCGACCGGGCAACGACCATTTCGATGACAGACACGGCACCTCAGAGACGGCACCCGAGCGCTTCGGTCACGACGGCTATGGCTTCTCGACGGACGCACCCGGTAGCCCCGTTTCTTCCCGACCACCGGGACCACCAAACGTTTTCGATGATTTCGACGACCCGGATGCGGGGCGGACACGCACTTTCGATCGCTATGACGAGTACAACCCCACCGGCTGGGAATCCCCGGAGCCGTCTGGTGGAGCTCTCGTACCAGCCGACGTTCCAGGCGCTCCGGAATATCCGCTGCCGCCGGACACTCGGGGTCCACAGCACCCACAGCATCCGCAGCCGCGATCTGCTCAGACTCAGACGCCTAAGAGCCGTCGAGCTACCCGACAGCGGACGCGCCGTGGATGTGCATTGTGGCTGATTATCGCCCTGGTTGCCACGTTGGGCATGGGGCTTGGCGCGTGGTGGCTGGGCTCTGGCCGTTATGGCGAAGTGCCCTCTATCACTGGGCTGTCGCAACCACAGGCGATGACCGCAATCAGTGAGGCGGGCTTTGAACCGGTGGTTGATGAGCGCTACGACAACGATGTCGCAGTGTCCCAGATTATTGGCTCGGACCCCCTAGCTGGAGCGCGGGTTGTCCGCGGTGATGATGTTCGCGTACTGGTCAGTCTCGGCCGCCCGACTGTGCCCGCATATCCCGCGAACCACTCAAAGGAAGTGTTCAGCGCTGCCCTAGCTAAGCGGACGTTGAAAGAAGAGGTCGGAGACCCCGTCTTTTCCGATGATGTCTCCACCGGCGGCTTGGTCTTTGCGGTTCCTGCTCCAGGACAGACCGTCGAGGTTGGCTCAGTTGTGACTGTGCATTACTCCAAGGGGCCAGCACCGGTGAAGGTGCCAAAGATCGTGGGGCTTCAAGAGGATGAAGCTCGTGAGCTGTTGAGCAAGGCCGGGCTGGAGGTCCGAGAAGTATCGGCGGAGTTCTCCTCCTCTGCTGAGCCGGAAGAGGTTCTTTCCGTGTCTCCTGAGGAAGGCACTGGCCTCGAACGCGGTAGTTCTGTGACGTTGACCATTAACAACGGCATCGAAGTGCCCAATGTAGTGGGCAAGTCGGAGGATACTGCTCGCCAAATTCTGCAGCGCGAGGGCATTGAGGTAAGCGAAGTAAAGGACGCGTCCTCCTCCTCGCGCGACTACGGCCGTGTCGACGCAGTCTCACCGAGTGCAGGTCGTCTGGTTAACCCCAATGATGCGACTGTCACGCTGACGGTGTCCAGAGCAGTGAAGGTTCCGCAGCTGCTGGGTAAAACTGTTGCGCAGGCACGTCGTGAAGCGGAGAAACAGCATCTTCAGCTCGACATCGACGGCTCTGCGAACGAAGACGATCGCATCGTATTGCAGTCACCCCGACCGGGCGCTAAGGCCACGGCGGGTGACAGCATTTCGGTCAGCACTCTGTAAAAAGTGCGGCGCGCTAATGAGTGCGGCGCTGCACTAGCTGGGCTAGTTGTACCTAGCTGAGCTGGATGCAACTAGTTGCGCAGCATCTCGGCAACCAGGAAGGCCAGCTCCAGCGACTGCTGAGTGTTCAAACGCGGGTCACAGGCGGATGCGTAACGGCCTGGCAAGTCGACATCGGAAATGTCCTGCGCGCCACCGAGGCACTCAGTGACATCTTCGCCGGTCAGCTCCACGTGGATACCGCCCGGGTGCGAACCGATAGAGCGGTGCACCTCGAAGAAGCCCTGAACCTCGTCGACAATGCGGTCGAAATGGCGGGTCTTGTAACCATTGGAGGCCGAGTAAGTGTTGCCGTGCATCGGGTCGCACTGCCAAATGACCTTGTGACCAGAAGCTTCCACAGCCTCAACGATGGGAGGCAGCACGGAGCGAACCTTGTCATTGCCCAGACGCGAAGTCAGGGTCAGGCGACCTGGCTGGAAGAACGGGTCGAGCTTGTCGGCGTAAGCGACAGCCTCCTCCGGCGTGGTGGTCGGGCCAATCTTCACACCGACGGGGTTGCCAATCATGGCAGCCAGGTTGATGTGGAAGTCCTCAATGCCACGGGTGCGCTCACCAATCCACAGCTGATGCGCGGAGAGGTTGAACAGCTCCTGGCTGCCATCGTTTTCAGAAAGGCGCAGCATAGCGCGCTCGTAGTCAACAACCAGCGCCTCATGCGAGCAGTAAATCTGCGCGGTCTGCAGGTTCGAGTCCGCAACACCACAGGCAGCCATGAACTGCAGTGCGTGATCAATCTCGCGTGCCAGGTCCTCGTAGCGGGCGCCAGCCGGCGAGTTGCTGACGAACTCACGGTTCCACTCGTGCAGACGGTGCAGGTCAGCAGTGCCCGAACCTGTCAGTGCACGTACCAGGTTCATCGCCGCAGAGGCATTGGCGTAAGCACGCACCATTCGAGCTGGGTCGTGAACTCGAGCTTCTTCGGTCGGCTCAACGCCGTTGACCATGTCACCCCGGTAGCTAAGCAAACCGTCGCCGTCGATGTCCTTCGAGCGCGGCTTGGCGTACTGACCAGCGATACGAGCCATCTTTACGACCGGGGTGGATGCGCCGTAGGTCAGCACAACGGCCATCTGCAGCAAGGTCTTCACATTGGCGCGAATATGCGGCTCAGTATTGGACTCAAAGGTCTCCGCACAATCACCGCCCTGCAACAGGAAGGCCTTACCATTAGCGACGTCGGCAAGCTCCTGACGAAGCTTACGAACCTCAGGCGCAACCACAATTGGCGGCACCGATTCGAGAATGCGACGCACGTTAGCAGCGGCGCGGGCATCCCAGCTTGGCTGCTGTAGGGCTTGGCGGGATACGACATCAGCAAAGCGCTCAGCCATGTCTCCGGGAAGCGGTGGCAGATCGGGCAGGTCATCTACAGGGAGATCAATAGTCCAACTCACAGAAGTTCATTGTAGTGCCCCTGCCAGAAGGGTGTTAGTCAGGTCACCAAATATTCGAATTCCGTTGCTTAATCAAGCGGCAACTTCTGTGCAATCTTTTGAAACTTCAGCAGATTGTGCTGGGCATCTGCCAGCGCGTCGTGCTTACCTGCAGTCTGTTTCGGCAACCGTGGCTTGCCCGCCATCTCCCAGTACTGCTTGAGTTCACGGGTATAACGTGGCATGAACTGCGGCAGCTTGGTCATATCACCCCAAAGCTGCACCAACGCAATGTGATCGTAGGCGCCTACCCAAGCCCACAGCTCTGGGCTGCCCGTACCGGGTTCGGTGAAAAATGCCAGCAGTTCCTCGCGGATCGTGTCCCGGTTCTTCCACAGCGGAGATGAGGGGTTGGGCAGCTGATTGAGCACGTTGGCCCGCACCCACGGGCCGGCCTTGCTCTCATTGAACTCGGTAGACACCGCGTAGTATTCGCGGCCGTCCTCAGCTACGACACCGATGGAGACAAGATCAATAGTCTTGCCGTCTTCAATAAACTCGGTGTCATAAAAATAACGCACGGTGTGGAATCCTCTCCAGCCTCGGCCTCGCGTCGGCTACCTCGCGACCAAAAGACCGTGGAGCCCTACCGAGCAAATCTTACCCATGCACCGAATCGCCATAGGAAGTGTGCAGCCCCACTGTCGCGAAAACTATCTGCGCCTAATTATTCTAGCGAGCGCGTCGGAACCAGCGACGAGGGGTCGGCTTCGGCCCCGGAGCCGGAGTAGTGAGCTCTCCACCCGGTTCGGTTCCCGCTGGATAGCCGGTGCCGGCCTCCAAGGACTTCTTCACATCAGTCGCGTAAGCATCGACATATTCCTGACCAGAAAGCTTCTGAATTTCCTTAATCAGGTCATCCGTCAGTGCCCTGGCCGCTTCATACTCATCGCTGTACTTGGCTTTGTACTCCGACGGATCAATCGGATCGCCGATAATC
Organism: Corynebacterium sp. HMSC075F02; assembly: GCF_001838335.1. Taxonomy (NCBI): domain Bacteria; kingdom Bacillati; phylum Actinomycetota; class Actinomycetes; order Mycobacteriales; family Corynebacteriaceae; genus Corynebacterium; species Corynebacterium sp. HMSC075F02. Next base: position 43,893 of record NZ_KV836312.1, read on the forward strand.
GTGCCGACCTTCACCGGACGAGGAATCCACGAACCAATCGGGTTGGCTTTCTCCGTATCAATCATCGCCATTGGGAACACCGGCACACCGGCCTCCAGCGCGACACGTGCCGCACCGGTTTTACCGCGGTACAGTCGACCATCGGGACTACGGGTGCCTTCCAAGGAAATGCCCAGCAGGTCACCGCGTGACAGCACCTTCAAGCCGGCGTTCAGCGCATCGCGAGCTGCATCACCAGAGGTACGGTCAATCGGCACCTGCCCCACCGAGGAGAAGAAGAACTTCTGGATACCGCCGACAAAGCCCGGCGTGGTGAAGTACTCCGCCTTCGCCAGGAACGTCAGCTGACGACGGCAGACCAGTGGGAAGAAAAAGTGATCCATCACAGCAAGGTGGTTCGACGCCATCAGCGCTGGACCTTCCTGAGGAATCTTCTCACCACCGATGTAGTACGGGCGATTATAGATCCGCAGCCAAGGGCCAATGAGGATGTACTTAAAGAACTTGTACCAGCGATTATTCACAGTTTAAAACTATACAGGTTCAGTTGGTCCGACGATCCATCTCCGCAGCCATTCCCCCACCTTTTCGCGGGCGAATTCCCCTGCAATCCCCAAATTGACGCTTTACGACGATGTCGCACCCTCGGCAGCCACAACGCTGCGCGCAATATCCGCCGCACCAATCAACCCAGCATCCGCACCTAGTTCAGCGACCCGCACATCCGCTACCGGACGATAGCCAGCGCCGGTGAGATTGCGGGCAAACTCGGCCTTGGCCTTGTCCAGGTATAGATCAGACGCCGAGGCAACACCGCCACCGATAACAATCAATTCCGGATCAAAGACATCGCCCACCATCGACAGGCCACGCCCCAGCCAGGTAGCAAAGTCATCAATCGCAGCTAGAGCCAATTCATCCCCCTGGCGAGCAGCCGAGACGACATCGGTACCAGTTACCGAGCCGGCCACGAGCCCGTCGGTAAGCCGCGAGAAGTAGCGACCGGATTCAGAGAGTTCCTGAGCGGTGGTAACCAACGCCGTACCCGAGCAGTAACGCTCCAAGCAACCACGCTTTCCGCAGGAGCAGGGACGACCATCCGGCACAACGGTGAGGTGGCCGAATTCCGGCGCCGTGCCGTACGCGCCACGGTAAATCTCACCCCCCTGCATCATCGCGCCGCCGATTCCCGTACCCAGCGCAAACAGCACCCAATTATCCGCACCGCGAGCCGCACCAAAGCGATACTCACCCCAGGCGGCCGAGTTGGCATCGTGCTCAAGCTGCAGCGGACATGGGAGAAGCAAGGATAAACGCTTGACGACGTTCGCATCGCGCCACGGCAGATGCGGGGCAAAACGAACCGTCTGGCGGTCAGAATCCAAAAAACCAGCTACAGCTAAACCGATGGCGCTGACATCTGGAAAGCGTTCAACCAAGCGCTCGGATGTCTGGACAATGCCACGTTCAATGGCATCCACACTGCCATCAGAACTGGTCTGAACTCGATACAGCACCTGCCCATCAGCGCTGACCACTGCAGCGCGCAGGTTTGTTCCACCAATATCAAAACCGATAGCCGGGCGATCAGCGGCGTCGGACTCGTCTGAGTTCGGATGAATCGGAATATCGGTGGACATAACAGTTGATTATAAAGGGATTGCGCAGGTTCGGAGAATTCGGCGAGCCCGAGCAGCCATGACCTCCCAGGTCCACGACTGCACAACATGCTCCCGACCACAGGCTCCCATCGCCGCCGCGCGCTCCGGATTATCCAAAATCTCAACCAGCCCGGTGGCGACGCTGCGCTTCGAGGCCCCGTCGACAACGATGCCAGTTTCGCCATCGATAACTGTCTCCGGGGCGCCACCAGACTTGCCAGCTATGACAGGGACACCGCAGGCCTGTGCTTCCAAGTAGACAATGCCGAGGCCTTCTACATCGAGGCCACGTCCGCGGGTTCGGGCGGGCATGGCAAAAATGCTGGCCGCATTGTAATAGGCGGGGAGGTCATCATAAGAGACCTTGCCGGCAAAAATAACCTGCTCGGAGACCCCGAGCTTTACTGCCAGCTTTTTCAATTCTCGGTTCAACGGACCAACGCCCACGATCAGCAACCTGGCATCCGGGTGCTGCTCAAGAACCTTAGGCATGCTGCGAATCAGCATATCTTGGCCTTTTCGGCGCACTAGCCGAGAAATACAGACGATAAGCGGCTGGGACTCACCGATTCCGTGGTGCTGCCGGATCTTCTGTCCCGCCTCGGGGTCCGGGGAAAATCGCTCGATATCGACACCGGAAGGCAGGCGTTCAAATGCTGTTTGCGGACCAAAGGCTGCCGCAAATCGACCACGGGTGTAGCGGGAAATATAGGTCACAACATCGGAGCTCTTACCAATGCGCCTCAGCATCTGGCGGGCCAATGGCAGCATCGACCAGCCCACTTCATGTCCGTGAGTGGTAGCAACGATGCGGGTGGCACCTGCGCGACGGCATGCGTCGGCAAGCAAACCAAGTGGCGCGGCGGCACCAAACCAGACGGTGTCAATGCGTTCGGTGCGAATAATCTGAGCGGCGCGACGAGCTACGTGCGGCAGTGGCAGCAGCACGGAATCACGCATGCGATAAACACGGTACGGTAGCGACTCGTCGTAGGCGCGGAGCTTTTCTTCGGGGGCTCGCGAGGACGCGAGGACTACGAGGTTCTCCGGGGCCAAACGAGCACAGAAATCACGCAGGTAGGACTCGATTCCACCATCGCGAGGCGGGAAATCATTCGTAATGAGCAGTACGCGCGCAGACATGGAGCCGAGTTTATCTACCTTGACTAAAAGGACGCGAGGTCACCTGCCGCTAGTTAGAAGCGGACAGCGCCTTGGTACGGGCCACCTTGGTCGATGGAAACGACCTGGACTGGAATACCGTAGTCGGAAGCATGGACAATCTGACCATTGCCGATGTACATGCCCACGTGCGTGATTCCCGGGTAGTAACCGATGATGTCGCCCGGCTGCAGCTGGTCGCGGCTCACCGGAGTACCACCGGCGAGCTGTGCCTGCGAGGTCCGCGGGATGGACTTACCAATCTGCTGGTACGCCCAGTACATCAGGCCGGAGCAGTCGAATGCGGAGGGACCAGCAGCTCCCCACGAGTACGGGGAACCCAGCTTCGACATCGCGGCATCAACTGCGGCGGAAGATCCGAGCAGTTTGTCCAACCCTTCGGTAATTGGGTTGTTCTTGGAAATCCAGATTTCCCGCTGTTCGGGGCTCAGCGATTCAACCATGGACTTGACATGCTCGGCGCGCTCATCAAATTCGGCACTGCGCTTGTCCAAATCATCGCGACGCTTAGCCAGGTCATCGAGCTGCTTGCGGATATCGCCCTGCAGACGCAGCGCATTGGCCTTACCATCCTCAGCATCCTTGCGGGCTTGCACCGCACGGCTGACGACTTCATCGTTGTCGCGGAACATCTTGTTGATGTAACCGGCACGGTCGATAGCGTCCTGAGCACTGGCAGATCCCAGGGCGGCCGACAATGGGTCGACGATTTCACCACGCATCCGCTTCTTCGCGAAGTAAGAAATCTCACCAGAGAGCGCCTTGAGGTCATCCTGTGCTCGGAGAACCTGATCCTCAGAGTGCTTCAGCTCCCCCTCGGCGTGCCGGAGTTCCTCTTCCTTGGCCTGAACCTGGGAATCCAGCTCGGTAACTTCCTCAGAAACCGCTTCGGCATCCCGAGAAATCTTCTCCAGCTCTGCAATAATGCCGTCTGCAGTAGCCAGATCCGGGGCTGGCTGTTCATCCTGTGCAGAGGCAATCGGCGCCAAACCTACGGAGCCAAAGGTTAGCCCAGTCACGACCGTAAGCCCGACTACACCGCGACGAGAGTTGTGGCGACGGCGAGAGGCACGGTGACGCGACAAATCCAAACCCTTTTCAAGTTGTGTATTCAAATTTCTTCCCCGAAAAACAAAACATCAAACCACTTGACGCATTCGAGCAAATTGTAGCAGCCTTGCCGCGGAACAACACACCGACAAACCGCCAGCACAAAGGGGTATCCAAAGGGAGTAACCAGGACAGCCCTTCGACTCCACGCATTGCGTAACCGCAGTAGAAAAACAAAAAATGAGGCGAGCGCCCCTATAGTGCTTTACGACGCGCATAGCGTCAGCACCCGGGCGCTCGCCTCAGTGCCCCCCTCGGTAAAAAGAGAGTCAAGGCTCTGCGGGGCATCAAGGCCCCGCAGGTTGTCATCCGTTCAAACAGATTAGAAGCGGACGAAGTTGTGAACCGGCATGTAGTTCATCGGAGCTTCCTTGACGACATCGCCGGACTGCGGAGCGTGAATCACGTTGCCGTTGCCGGAGAAGATGCCGACGTGGGTAGCGCCAGAGTAGAAGGAAACGATGTCACCCAGTGCCGGGCTGGAGACCGCGGTACCCTGGGAAGCCTGCGCCTGGGAGGTACGCGGAATCGACTTACCGACCTGCTGGTATGCCCAGGAGGTCAGACCGGAGCAGTCGAAAGAGTTCGGACCGGTAGCGCCCCACACATACGGGGAACCGATCTTGGAACGTGCAGCGGACACGATAGCCGAACCAGTGGACGGTGCTGCAACGTTTGCAACGCTGCCGGAGGTAACCTCACCTGCGATGTCGTTGAACTTGCCAACAACATCCTGCATACCTGCAACCTGCGGGGTATCGAAGCCGTTCAGTGCGCCCTGGATGTCGTTCAGCGGGTTAGCGTTAGCGGTCGGAACTGCGAGAGCGGTAACGCCGGCGACAGTTGCGCCAAATGCGACTGCGTTGCGTGCAAAGTTAGAACGGCGGTGGTGCTTGCCCATTGTTTTGAAACTCCAAAATCTTCCTGTTTAGCCGACCGGGTTAGCTGACGGGTTCGGAAGAATGGAAGACTTCCTACCCTCCGGGATTTCCCTTTGGGATTCACCCCATGGTTCGAGGTGGGTCCCCGGCTCGAATCCCCTGAGGCTCTCACTACTTAGACCCTCAGGACCTTCGATAAGGCTCTGTGTTTTCTTATCAATGACCGGCACCAACTCAGTGGCCCCGTTTCAATGTCTCGATAAGGTTACGAAATGGCATCAAGTTTTGTCTAGCCGTTTGCCCAGAAAACCGCTCGAGGCCCGGTTGTTACCATCGATAGAACTAAACCGTTACCAAGCTGTTACAACTAGACACTCCCCCTATAGCGGAATAATAACAGTTTGATAAACGTGTCACTACCTGGCATTTTGAAGTCCGCCGAGAACTTTACACTTAATGCCTTAAAGTCGACACATTTTTATCGCGGGCTCAAAACGTGTTTTATGTCACACTCCAGCTTGCAACAGCTCAATTTGCTCAAGTTTCACAGTTTTAACACCACTAGGAGCGCTCAGCATAGGATTATTGACGTGGATTCAGGACAACAGCACTTCCCTCTCGAAGGCACCGTCGATGATTCTCTTTTCAACACCACCTTTGTCGTCGTAGACCTGGAAACGACCGGATTGAAGGCCAAAAACGACCACATCATTGAAATTGGGGCCATCAAAACCCGTGGCGGTAAGACAATTGGCACCTTTTCCAGCTTCATCGACCCCGGTATGGAGATCCCCGACCACATCACATCTCTGACCGGCATCACTACCGCCGATGTTGAAACCGCCCCACAGCTCGGCACAGTTATTACTCAGTTCCTCGAATTTGCCCGGGGAAGCGTCTGGGTTGCGCATAATGCCAAGTTCGATATTGGATTCCTCCGCCAGGCTTGCACAGATTTGGGCCTAGATTGGCCGAGCCCCAGTGTCGTAGACACCCTCACGTTGGCGCGTCGCGTCCTCGACCGCTCACAAGTTGGCAGTTTCAAGCTCTCACAGCTCGCACGGTACGTCGGTTCTCCGAATCGCCCCACCCACCGGGCGCTTGACGACGCAATCGCAACCGTCGACGTCCTTCACTACCTCGTGGAGAGACTAGCTGGCGATGAAGTACAAACAGCGTCCGAGCTAGTGCACTACTCGCCCACCGTCGCTCCAGAGGTTCGTGCTAAACGGCACCTTGCCGATGGAGCTCCGCACACCCCTGGTGTCTATGTTTTTCGGTCAAGAAATGACGACCCCTTATATATAGGTACAGCTCTCGATTTGCGACGTAGACTTCTGCAGTATTTCAACGGCACTGATTCTCGTCGCAAGATTACGGAAATGGTCTCTCTAGCCGAACGCGTCGAGATCATCGAGTGCCCGCACGGCTTCGCTGCAGAAATCCGCGAGGCCCGTCTGATCTCTGCACTCCGTCCGCCCTACAACCGACAACGCACCGAACCAACCCGCGGCTGGTACATCGTCCCCACTAGCCCCGGTCGGCCTGCCAAGATTAGCCGGACAGTCACCGACGCCCGCGGCCTAGGTCCTTTCCGCACGCGCGACACCGCTACCGCCATCCGCGACAGGTTCTCTGCGCTTAACGACGACTTTGCGATAACAACCACCCAGATCTCTACCACCGGTTCCAACGAGATCGCAGACATGATTGCAGAGATATCAGCACTTGCCGAAGCACACCGCTTCCAACGCGCGGCAGTGCAGCGTGACCGCACTGCGGAGTTCATTATCAGCTTGGACAAGCAGCAGCGCCTGAGCATGCTTGCCGCCATCCCATCTCTGCAAGCCGCTTTCCCCGATGGCAATGGAGGCTGGCACCTAGCGGAAATTCGCTACGGCAGGTTGGCCGGCGCCAGCACCGCACCACGTGGCGCGGATATGAACTACATCATCGACCTCATGGAGAGTTCGGCCCAAACAGTCACTCCAGATGACTCCTTATATAAAGGAGCATCAATTGATGAACTCAGTATTATCTGGAAATGGCTGCAGCGCCCGGAGGTACGAATAAAGCCCACCGGAGGCGAGTTTTCCTACCCTAGGCTGGGCGCAGGAAAATACCTTCAGTGGGCAATTGACGCGCAGCAAGCACGTCGTGAAGCGCGACGCGAACCTTAACCCTTCATCGCCGCGGTAAGGATGTCCAAGCACAGCCCCGACTGGAGCGTTTCCTTGACCTCTTCAATGGAGTCGGCCATAGCTTCCTTTAGTGGACGGCCACTCAGACCACGCGAAATGGCGATTGCGGCGGCGGAGTTAAGGATGACTGCATCGCGAATTGGGCCTTCGAGCTCGCCAGCCCAAATGCGACGTGCAACATCAGCGTTGTAAGCAGGGTCACCGCCACGCAGCGCGTCAATTTCGGAGTACTCCATGCCATAGTCATGTGGATCGATGACATCTTCGGCAACTCCACCGTTTTCCACAATAAAGACCTTGGTGGGGCCAGTAACGGTAATCTCGTCGAGGCCATCGCTTCCGCGAACCACCAGCGCGCGCTGACCACGGCGGGCGAAGGTGTCCGCCATCGTCTCCATCTGATCTTCGAAGGCACAGCCAATCAAGCTCGCCTGCGGGCGTGCTGGATTCGTCAGCGGCCCCAACAGGTTGAAGACTGTCGGAACCGCTAGCTCCTTACGCACCGGTCCAGCGAAGCGCATGGCCGGATGAAAGCGAGCGGCAAAGAGGAAGCGCACGTAGAAATCCGGATGTTCCGGAGAAGTAACGAGACCGTTCTCAATGTCGATGCCAAAGGCCTCCAGCATGTCAGCTCCGCCCGACTTCGAGGAAGCCGCGCGGTTACCGTGCTTGAGCACCGGCACACCGCTGGCCGCGATAACAATCATGGACATCGTGGAGATGTTGACGGTATTTGCGCCATCACCACCGGTGCCGACGATATCGACTGCACCGCGCTCAATAACACCGGCGAGCTGTGGATCATGAACTGGGCGGGCAAATGAAAGCATGCCCTCAGCCGCAGCATCGAGCTCGGCAGCCGTAATCCCCTTGGCGAGGAGACCGAAAGCAAACGTTGCGGTCTGCACGTCTCCGGAAGCACCGGACATGATCTGATCCATGGCGAATCGAATGCCCTCACCGGAAACTTCGCGGCCAGCGCCAATCGTGGAGAGAACATGGCGCCAGTTTTCGACCGCCCTCTTATCGCCGATCTCGCTCATCGCCACTCCCTTCCACTAGATAGTCAAGTCTGTATTCGTACTTTATTAATACAACTGCACCTAGGTACTGCTGGCTATCCCGCCCACCAGGCGCACCACATCACAGGGCTGTTGAAAAAACCCCACCGTGATGTACGTAATAAGACAAGATACCTCCCCCATATATCCAGCGCATCACCAGGTCCACCTTTTGCGTTCACCGAAAATCTCACCCCCATTGGGGCAACTGGAAAAATACGATATTAAACAGAGCCGAACCTGCGATAAACTAACCGACAGCCGATGCCGCAGTATCGCTAACCCAGGTTCACCGGAGGCGAACTTGGCAGTCCAGGGGGATGGACACCGCGCACCTCGGCACAACAAAACCCTCGAATTCACCCGCGTCGGATAAAGACACCGGAAAGTTCCCAACAGGGGGAAAAATTAGTGAAATTCTCAGAAACCTTTCCTCGCGACCTGGGATTTTAGGAATTTTTATACAAAAACGGGGGTTGCAACGTGACTACTCCTTAAGAACAGTACATACTGTTAGTTGTGACGAGCGCAGTTGAAAATCAAGGTATGACAGCACCACGTCGTGCTGCGACACTGAACCGACCGAATATGGTCAGTGTCGGCACGATTGTGTTCCTGTCTCAGGAATTAATGTTCTTCGCCGGTCTGTTCGCGATGTACTTCGTGTCACGCGCGAACGGCCAGGGCGATTCGTGGGATTGGGGTACCGGCCACCTCAATGTCCCGTACGCACTATTGATCACCGTGATCCTAGTGTCGTCTTCGTTCACTGCCCAGTGGGGCGTGTTCGCGGCCGAGCGTGGCGACGTTTTCGCACTCCGTAAGTGGTACGCACTGTCTACCGCCCTGGGTGCAATCTTCCTCGTCGGCCAGGCTTACGAGTACTTCACCCTGGTTAGCCACGGTCTGACCATTCAGAACTCCATTTACGGTTCGGTCTTCTTCATCACCACCGGATTCCACGCAGCCCACGTCCTCGCGGGTGTGCTGGCTTTCGTTGTGGTGCTTATCCGTACCTCCAAGGCGAAGTTCACCCCGGCACAGGCCACTGCTGCCATCGTGGTCTCGTACTACTGGCACTTCGTCGACGTCGTGTGGATTGGCCTGTTCATCACCATCTACTTCATCCAGTAGGCCGTATTGGCCGTCCTTTGTTTAGTACGGCCTACAGCCCATCCACTTTCCACGAACAGTCTTAAAGGGAAAAAGATGGAAAACACTACCTCCGAAACCAAGGACACCACGTCCTTGGCTGCGGCCCCGAAGTCAAAGGGCCGCCGCAAGATGCGCCGTACTGCCTCCGGCATTATGGCTATGGCTCTCGCCCTCACCGGCGCGGGCTTCCTCGCTAATGCTCTGACCCCTGATGCACAGACGGCTACTGCTCAGCAGGATGAAGCCGCAATGATTCAGCAGGGCAAGGAGCTTTACGACGTTGCTTGTATTACTTGTCACGGCGCCAACCTTCAGGGCGTTAAGGACCGCGGCAAGTCGCTGATTGGCGTCGGCGAAGGCTCGGTTTACTTCCAGGTTCACTCCGGTCGTATGCCGATGCTCCGCAACGAGGCTCAGGCAGCACGTAAGACCCCGCGTTACTCCGAAGAGCAGACGCTGGCTATCGCAGCCTACGTCCAGGCTAATGGTGGCGGCGCCGGCATCGTCCGCGACGAGGACGGCTCCATCGCTATGGAGTCGCTGCGCGGTAAGAACGCCGGCCCGAACGGTGAGCTTGACAAGGCTGACGTTGCTCGCGGTTCCGAGCTGTTCCGCCTGAACTGTGCATCCTGCCACAACTTCACCGGTCGTGGCGGCGCACTGTCCAGCGGTAAGTACGCACCGGTCCTGGATCCTGCAAATGAGCAGGAAATCTACCAGGCAATGCTGACCGGCCCGCAGAATATGCCGAAGTTCTCTGACCGCCAGCTGTCTGCTGACGAGAAGAAGGACATCATCGCCTACATCAAGAACGCCAAGGAAACTCCGACCCCGGGTGGTTGGGGCATTGGTGGCATCGGCCCAGTTGCTGAGGGCCTTGTCATGTGGATTGTAGGCATTGTCGCTCTCGTAGCGGCCGCTCTTTGGATTGGATCCCGCCGATGAGTAATAACGAAAACAAGAAGTACAGCTCCGAAGAGCTGTCGAAGATGAGCAATGCGGATCTCGCTCGTCTGGGTGCTGAACTCGATGACGTGACCATTGCTTACCGCAAGGAACGCTTCCCGATTGCCAACGACCCGGCTGAAAAGCGCGCGGCTCGTGGTGTCACCATCTGGCTGGCACTGTCGGTCATTCTTGGCCTGGCATTCATCGCCATCTACCTGTTCTACCCGTGGCACTACAAGGGTCACGGCGAAGAGGGTCTGTGGTTGTACACCATGTACACCCCGCTGCTGGGTATCACCATCGGTGGCTGCATCGTCACCCTGGGTATTGGTGCAGTTAAGTTCACCAAGCGCTTCATTCCGGAAGAAATTTCGGTTCAGCGCCGCCACGATGGTCCGTCCGAAGAGGTCGACCAGAAGACCATCGTTGCCCTGCTGAACGATTCTTGGCAGACCTCCACCCTGGGTCGTCGCTCCGCTATCAAGGGCCTCCTTGGTACCGGCGCCGTCCTGGCTGGTATCGGCATGATCCTTCCGCTTGGCGGCATGATTAAGAACCCGTGGAAGCCACGCCACGACGTTGACGTCACTGGTGACGGCACCCTGTGGACCACCGGCTGGACTCTCGTCGAGAAGGGCCACAAGGTTTACCTGGGTCGCGACACCGGCGCTATCGCTGAAGAGGGCGTACACGGCTACACCACTAAGGGCGTTTCCCGCCTGGTTCGCCTCCGCCCAGAGGACCTGTCCGCAGGTTCCATGGAGACCGTCTTCCCTCTTCCGGAGGAGGACGTCAACGACGGCAACAAGTACTCCAAGGATGCTGATGTCTACGAGGCACACATGCACTCGATTCACGGCTCCCGCAACTCGGTCATGCTGATCCGTCTGCGTTCCCAGGACGCTGAAAAGGCAATCCTGCGCAAGGGTCAGGAAGACTTCCACTACGGCGACTACTTCGCCTACTCGAAGATTTGTACACACATCGGTTGCCCGACTTCTCTGTACGAACAGCAGACGAACCGTATTCTCTGCCCATGCCACCAGTCGCAGTTCGATGCACTGCACTACGGCAAGCCAGTCTTCGGTCCAGCTGCTCGCGCTCTTCCAGAGCTGCCGATCAGCGTTGACGAAGAAGGCTACATGTACGCAGAGGGCAACTTCATTGAGCCCGTCGGTCCGGCATTCTGGGAGCGTCAGTCATGAGTAATCCAACGAAACTAGCAACCGCTGCTAAGAATATGGATGACCGCTACACCCTGTCTGGCGGCATGCGTAAGCAGCTCAATAAGGTATTCCCTACCCACTGGTCCTTCCTGCTGGGCGAGATTGCACTCTACTCCTTCGTAGTCCTGCTTTTCTCGGGTGTTTACCTGACTCTGTTCTTCGACCCGTCGATGTCGAAGGTCATTTACGACGGTGCCTACGCGCCGCTCAACGGTGTCGAGATGTCTCGCGCCTACGAGACCGCCCTGCAGATCTCCTTCGAGGTTCGCGGTGGCCTGTTCATTCGCCAGATTCACCACTGGGGTGCTCTGCTGTTCGCCGTGTCCATCATGGCGCACATGTTCCGCATCTTCTTCACCGGCGCATTCCGCAAGCCGCGTGAGGCTAACTGGGTCATCGGTTCCATCCTCCTGCTGCTGTCCGTGGCAGAGGGCTTCATGGGTTACTCCCTGCCGGACGACCTGCTATCCGGTGTTGGTCTGCGTATTATGTCCGCAATCATCATCGGTCTGCCGATTATCGGCACCTGGCTGCACTGGATGATGTTCAACGGCGACTTCCCGGGTGACATGATTATCCCGCGCCTGTACATTGCACACGTGCTGATTCTCCCGGCCCTGCTGCTGGGTCTGATTGCCGCTCACCTGGCTCTGGTCTGGTACCAGAAGCACACCCAGTTCCCTGGCGCAGGTCGTACCGAGAACAACGTCGTCGGCGTTCGTATTCTCCCGATCTTCGCAGTCAAGTCCGTTTCCTTCGGCCTGATTACGTTCGGCTTCCTGGCGCTATTCGCTGGTATCTTCCAGATCAACGCAATTTGGAACCTTGGCCCGTACAACCCGGCGCAGGTTTCCGCTGGTTCCCAGCCGGATATCTACATGCTGTGGACTGACGGTGCTGCCCGTGTCATGCCGCCGTGGGAGCTCTACTTGGGCTCTTACACGATCCCGGCAGTCTTCTGGGTCGCCCTGCTCTGTGGTGTTCTGGTTGTCCTGCTCTTCGCTTACCCGTTCATCGAGGCGAAGATCACCGGCGACAACGCCCACCACAACCTGCTGCAGCGTCCGCGCGACGTGCCGGTTCGCTCCGGCCTGGGTGCCATGGCTTTGGTCTTCTACACCCTGCTGACTCTGTCCGGTGGTAACGACCTGATCGCATACCACTTCCAGATCTCGCTGAACGTGATGACCTGGGTTGGCCGTATCGGTCTGATTATCCTGCCTCCGATCGCTTACTTCGTCACTTACCGAATCTGCATCGGCCTGCAGCGCTCTGACCGCGCTGTCCTGGAGCACGGCATCGAGACGGGCATCATCAACCAGCTGCCTGATGGTTCCTTCATCGAGGTCCATCAGCCACTGGGTCCGGTCGACGAGCACGGCCACGCCGTTCCGCTCGAGTACCAGGGTGCTTACGTCCCGAAGACCATGAACGAACTGGGTGCCGCTGGTAGCCCGGGTCGCGGTAGCTTCTTCAGCCCGGACTCCCCGGAGATCGCCGAAGAGGCAGCTCGTATCGAGCACGAGAACCACGAGCAGCAGGCTCAGATGTTCCGTGACCTCGAAGCTCAGAACGCTGAAGAGCGTCGCCAGCTCGAGCAGTAAAATTCCGCGGTAGGTTTTCTACTGCGCTCAAATAAGACCACCCCGGTCCGCATCCACTTCGGATGTCGACCGGGGTGGTTTTTGTTACCCAGATTCTTCCGATTTCGCCTTGACCCCACATATGTCGGATACCAAATCTGCTGTTTACCAGTACTAAAATGGACATATGTCTACCAGTCCCTCCCCCACCACCGATCTTTCGAACAACGCCACACAGCTTGTCGCCAACGGTGTCAATTTCGACTACGAGGCCACGCCTGTTCTGCGCGATGTCTCGCTCACGCTTTCCGACGGCGATGTCCTCGGTCTGGTTGGAGACAACGGAGCCGGCAAGTCCACACTTCTTTGGCTACTATCTGGTCGTCGTCGGCCCACGAGCGGTACGGTGACTCATATTGGCACGCGTGTCCTCGGCTCTCAGGAGCTGGAAGCGCCTTTCGACTCCACGGTGCAAATGCTTATCGATGAGGCCCTCGGCCCCTCGAAACGTCGTTTAGCGGAGCTAGAAGAAGCAGCTGAGGCGATGGCCTTAGCAAAGACCCCAGATGAGTCTGAGGCGGCAGAGAAGGCGTATTCGAAGGCCTTCTCGGACGTCATGGCTCACGATGACTGGAACGCCGAACATAATGCGGAGATTGTGCTCGACCATCTCGGCCTGACCGGTACTGCTCCGGACGGCGCTCCCCTGACAGAGCAACTAACCACGGAGATTTCCGGCGGGCAGCGGGCGCGGCTGGGGCTCGCGATTACGCTCATTCGAAAGCCAGAGATTTTGCTTCTCGACGAGCCCACCAACCATCTCGATGAACGCGGTCGCCAGCTCGTGATTGACACCATCCAGAACCACCCTGGAGTGGTTGTGGTGGCAACACATGACCGCGACTTCCTGGATGCCGTTTGTACTGTAATTGGAGACTTGGTGCCGGGGCGCCCTGGTATTGGGCTGTTCCGTGGTAATTACTCCGACTACGCGAAGCACCGTCGCCACCAGCGTGAGCTATGGGAGCACCAGTGGCGCTCGGAGGAGCATGAACGCAATCGGTTGGAAGACACCATCGAGAATGGCGCTCGTGAGGTCTCACCGGGTCGGGAAATGACGGACAATAACAAGATGGCTTATGACCGCCGTGGCGGTCGTGTAGAGCGGCAAATCGCCCGCCGCGTGCGTTCGGCTAAGCAACGGCTGGAGGAACTCATTGAGGAAGGTGTGGAGCGTCCACCGGCACTACTGGGCTTTGATGCCCCGTTGACCGCACCCTTACCGACCAAGCGCGCTGCTTCGGGCAGCGATGAAGATTTTCACATCAAGATGCGCGGTGTGGTCGTCCCAGATCGAATTCGGGTTGGTTCACTGACTATTCGTCCCGGAGACAAGGTCGTGATCACCGGCCCTAATGGGGCCGGCAAATCTACTTTGTTTAAGACAATCATGGGGCAAGTTGAGACGCAGGCTGGCGAGGTACGTATCGGCGAGAACTGTCGAGTAGCCATGCTGGCTCAGGAACAAGACTGGGAAAACCCAAAGAAATCCGCCCGTGAGTTGTACGACCTTGCGCCCAATGCCCGCGTGCCTCTCGACGACTTTGGATTGCTTAGCCCTGAGGATGCCAATCGACCGGTAGGAAGCCTCTCCATCGGCCAGCAGCGCCGGGTGGCGTTAGCGTTGGTCGTAGCCAATCCGCCGGAGATCTTGCTGCTCGATGAGCCTACGAACCATCTGAGTGTGGATCTAATCGAGCAGGTCCAAGACGCGATCGCATCTGCAGAGGGCACAATTATTGTGATTACCCACGATCACCGCATGATCAACTCGCTCGAAGCGCGTCATCTGCAGGTGACTGACGGTGAGGTCATCGAACTACCTAAGGGGCAGAAACCCGTCGAATTCGCTTGATGCGGAATCATATATTGACTACAGATCCTAACCGACGAGGTAACACCAGTTAGGAATCCCCTCCCACTCGCCCAAACAAAAAAGTCTCTCCCACTAACGCCATTGTTAGTGGGAGAGACTTTTCGGTTATCTACGACTGTGGTTCAGTCTGATCGCACTCGGACTAGTGCTTCTCCGGCGGAGTGATGTACTGAGTGTTGAGCTTGGTGCTGGAGACGATCAGGATTACCGCGCCAAGGACAATCAGCCAGTAGGCCATGAATGCGATGCCGTAGCCCATGAGCAGGATGCCCATGGTCATCACGAATGGCCAGATCGAGCTAGCGGAGAAGAAACCGAGGGTACCTGCACCGTCGGCAATCTCTGCCTCTTCGAAGTCAGCCGGGGTGATGTCGGAGCGGCGCTCAGTGAAGTGGAAGTATCCACCGAGCATCAGAGTCATCAGAGCTGCGAGGACCAGGCCGGTTGCGCCAGCCCACTCGAGGCGACCATGGCTTTCGTTGATGACGTTACCGGTGTCCTGAAGGTACTGAGTGCCGAAGATGTAGACGACAGCCATGACCCCCAGGAACACGGTAAGTCCGTAGAAGAGCTTTGCTGCAGACTTCATTTGAGAACTTCCTTTAGGTAAGAATCTTGCTGGGTTTACTTGGCGGTCGCGTTCAGGTCAATGGTGTTAGCACCACGGTCACCCATGTCGCGGGTGTCGACACGACCAGAGTTGAACGGCGAAGTGGAGACTGCGAATGCCGGCTCACCGATGTGCTTCAGAGCATCAGCGTTAGTAGCTTCTGGGTTCTCCTGGCGGAACTTGATGTACTCGGTGAATGCCTCACGGGAGACAGCACGAATCTCGAAGTTCATCATTGCGTGGTAGGTACCACACATCTCAGCACAACGGCCGACGAATGCGTTCTTGACCTTGTCGCTCGGGTTGTCCTCCGGGCGGTTAGCCATCTTCTCCGAGTCGATCTTCTCAATCTGGAAGATACGGTTGGACTTGTTGGCCTCCGGGTGCGGGAACACGTCACGCTTGAAGAGGAACTCCGGAACCCAGAAGGAGTGAATCACGTCAGCAGACGCGAGGTCGAACTGGATTGCAGTGTCTTCCGGAACAACGAGGACCGGAACCTCTTCGGTGGTACCGAGGGTCTCAATCTCGTCATAGTGGAGGTAGTCGAGGCTCTCCTTGGAGCGACCGTGAACCGGGTACTCCTTCTGCTTTGCGCGATCCTCAGCGGACGGAACCTCGTGGCCGCCCTCGGTGAAGAACTGCTCATCAGCCGGCTTCTCAATACGACCGTTGTATTCCTCGCCGCCCATCAGGTCAGCGGAAATGTTGGCGTAACCGAACTTCCAGTTCCACTGGAAACCGGTGACGTCGACAGTGACCTCCGGATCCTTATCCAGGGCAGTCACCTTGTCCTGCGTCTGAACGGTGAAGAAGAACAGAGCCATCACGATCAGAATCGGCAGAATAGTCAGAGACAACTCAACCGGAACGTTGTATGCAGTCTGGCGCGGGAACTCGCCCTTGCCCTTCTTCTCAGCCTTCTTAGCTGTGAAGTTTGCCATCGAGTAAAAGGTGAAACCCCAAACAATGATGCCGATAATCCAAGCTGCAACCCAGGTCCAAACCCAGAAGTTACCCATGGACTGCGCTTCCGGGGTAACACCTTCCGGCCAACCAAAGCGGAGCAGCTTGAAGAAGCCGTTCTCCGGAGGATTAACATCACAGCCGGCAAGCAAGGCTGCGCTACCGGCGGCAACGCCGAGGACGCCGAGCTTACGGGCGACTCCGAACTTTCTACGCTGATTCACGTGTGTCTGCCTTCCTGATCCACACAATTTTCGATAACCGATTAAGGTTTCGTCCTACCCAAGCAGAGTAGTCGATTCTTAAGCTTTCTCCACAATAAATATGGCTGTGGGGTGCCTTTGAGTATATCTGCCCTAATAAAATACTGAGAAAGACCCGCCTATCGGGGGTGGCATTCTCACCAGTTACACCCTGTTGACGCTCCCAAGCGCTATGAATTTTTTAGTGTTTGCGCCACGAGCTGACGCACACACCGCTCCGCATAATCCCGCGCCGAGGACAGACACGGCGAGCTAAGACATTCTCCCTTTTCCCCAAAAGGCATTAAAGTAGGTGCAGCATTTCTATGTGGCGCCAATCTGGGTTCAACCCAACTACTCAGCCACGCGGCGGTCATTCACGGCCACCGGTTCAGACGACAGTCAGTCGCGCTGAGCCTCTAGCTACGAAGCCGTCAAAATCCACTAAGTGACACTAAGTGAAAGGTGCGCGCACGAAGCATGTGTGGTCTTCTCGGAATCCTGACTGCAAATTCTGACGCAGCGGAGCTCGTTCCCGTTGTCGAAAGGGCTCTGCCCTGCATGCGGCACCGCGGTCCTGACGATGCAGGCACGTGGCACGATGAGGACGCAGTTTTCGGCTTCAACCGCCTATCCATTATTGATATTGCTCACAGCCACCAGCCGCTGCAGTGGGGACCAGAAAATCAGCCGAATCGGTACTCCATGACCTTCAACGGCGAAATCTACAATTTCGTCGAACTTCGCGAGCAGCTGGAGAAGGAAGGTTACGCCTTTAATACCTCCGGCGATGGCGAACCTATCGTCGTTGGGTTCCACCACTGGGGAGCCGACGTCGTAAAGCACTTGCGCGGCATGTTCGGCATTGCTATTTGGGACAGCGTCGAGCGCAAGCTTTTCCTGGCGCGCGATCCGTTCGGCATTAAGCCTCTCTACTACGCCACCACCGAGCGCGGCACGATTTTCGGTTCTGAGAAGAAGTCCCTGCTCGAGGCCGCGCCGGAGATGGGCATCGATGCGAAGAAGCTGAATAAGCGTGCACTGGAGCACTACGTCGACCTGCAGTACGTGCCGGAACCGGAGTCTCTGCACACTGACATCGTCCGCCTGGAGTCGGGCTGCACTGCCATCGTTACGCCTGGTGGCGAAGTTAAGCAGACCCGCTACTTCAAGCCAAATTTCCCGATTCAGCCAGTGACTAAGGGCGCTGAGCAGGACATTTTTGACCGCATTGCCCGTGCGCTGGAGGACAGCGTCGAGAAGCATATGCGTGCCGACGTCACGGTGGGCTCGTTCCTGTCGGGCGGTATCGACTCCACTGCGATTGCAACTTTGGCTAAGCGCCACAACCCGAACCTGCTGACGTTTACCACCGGCTTCGAGCGCGAGGGCTTCTCCGAGGTCGATGTGGCTGCCGAGTCCGCCGCCGCCATTGGCGTCGAGCACATTGTGAAGGTCGTCTCGCCGGAGGAGTTCGCCGGGGCGATTCCGAAGATTATGTGGTACCTCGATGACCCGGTAGCTGACCCTGCACTGGTGCCGCTGTACTTCGTGGCTGCAGAGGCTCGTAAGCACGTTAAGGTCGTACTGTCCGGTGAGGGCGCAGATGAGCTCTTTGGTGGTTACACCATTTATAAGGAGCCGCTGTCGCTGAAACCGTTCGACAAGGTTCCCTCTCCCCTGCTGCGTGGTCTGGCTAAGGTCGGAGAAGCTCTGCCAGAAGGCATGCGTGGCAAGTCGCTGCTGCAGCGAGGCACTACTCCGCTGGAGCAGCGCTACTACGGCAATGCTCGTTCCTTTAACTTTGAGCAGCTGCAGGAAGTCCTGCCGTGGGCCAAGCAGGAATGGGACCACAGCGATGTCACGGCACCGATTTACGCGCAGTCTGAAGGCTGGGACCCGGTGACCCGGATGCAGCACTTGGATCTGTTCACCTGGTTGCGTGGCGACATTCTGGTCAAGGCCGACAAGATCACCATGGCCAACTCCCTGGAGCTGCGCGTGCCGTTCCTCGACCGTGTGGTCTTCGACGTTGCACAGACGCTGCCGGTGGACATGCGTGTCTCTCACGGCACCACCAAGTACGCACTGCGTCGCGCCATGGAGCAGATTGTTCCGGAGCACGTTCTCAACCGCCGCAAACTGGGCTTCCCGGTGCCGATTCGCCACTGGCTGGCAGGCGACGAACTGCACGGTTGGGCCGAGGACATCATCCGCGAGTCCCAGACTGATGAGTTCATTAATAAGGACGCCGTGCTCAAGATGCTCGCCGAGCACCACCCAACCGAGCGCGACCACTCCCGCCGCCTCTGGACCATCCTGGCCTTCATGGTCTGGCACGGCATCTTCATCGAAGACCGCATCACTCCGGACATCGAGCAGCGCGACTACCCCGTCGAGATCTAGTTCGCTAGTTCGCTTTACGACGGTTCCCGCGCCTCAACCCCATCCTGCCCCGGCAGGCTGCCACCATAGCTGGGGCAACCAATAGAAAAGGCTCGGACCTCACTCAGTTAACAAGAGTGAGGTCCGAGCCTTTTACTATCCGACGCTTTTCACAGCGTCTGCTGACAACTCTGCTCAGCTAATGACTTAGTTGAAGGAGTCACCGCAAGCGCAGGAGCCAGTGGCATTCGGGTTATCGATGGTGAAGCCCTGCTGTTCAATGGTGTCAGCGAAGTCGATGGTGGCACCGGACAGGTACGGAACCGACTGGCGATCAACGACCAGCTTGACGCCACCGAAAACTTCGGCGACATCGCCGTCGAGGCTGCGGTCATCGAAGTAGAGCTGGTAGCGCAGGCCGGCACAGCCGCCCGGAGCCACGGAAATACGCAGTGCCAGGTCGGTGGCACCTTCTTGGTCCAGAAGTGCCTTTGCCTTGGCAGCCGCAGCTTCGGTCAGGGTAACGCCAGTGCTCTGAGCAGTAGTCATAGCGCGTGTCCTCCTTGTTGAAGTGTTTAAGTATGCGAGTCGACCCCAAGGTCGGCTACGTCATTATTTATCACAACCTTACCGACCAGTCTTTAATTCCCAATTCTGGGTTCTCTTTTTCTTTCTCTTTTTCGGAAGTCTCTTTTTGCCGCCACATCGCAACCACACCACGGCTTCCCACGCCACAAGCGCACTCTTCCCGCCTGCCCCTGCGGCGGTCATCCCCAAAACCTCGCCCTTGCCCCGTCCCTGCCCCTCAACCTGCAACCTAATTAGGGAAGCACCTTGAAGACCTTATAATCTGGGGTCGTGAATCTACCGTGGAAAAAGAATGACAAAAAGTCCAAGGCAGCTGAGGCAGCTAACGCTGACGCAACCAACGCCGGAGACGTAGCCACCGACGCGACCGCATCCAGCGGGGCCAAGGGCACCGCTTCGGAGTCTCAGCAGCCCGAGAAGAAGCACAGCGGTGCTTTTACTCCCAAGAAGGGGCGCCCCACTCCGAAGCGCAACGAGGTTGAGCGCGAACGCGGCATCCGCCGTGGCCCGGTCGAGGCGCCGCTGACCGCTAAGGAAGCTCGCCAGCGCCGCAAGGAGCTCAAGGCTTCCATGTCCAAGGAAGAGCTCAAGGCCGCCAAGGCACGCGAGCGAGCAGAGCGACGTGAGCAGCGTCGCATTGCCGACGAGCGCATGGCCGCCGGCGATCCGCGCTACATGCTGCCACGCGACCAGGGCGCTGAGCGCAAGTTTGTCCGCGACTGGGTTGATTCCCGTCGCTTCCTCGCTAACGTGTTCCTCCCGTTCGCGCTGATTCTGCTGCTGATTATGATGATTGGCACTTCCCTGCCGAAGCTGGCCAACATCGCATCTCTCATCGCGATGGTTCTCATCATCGCCCTGATTATCGAGGGCATTTACATCGGCCGCCGTGCCATCAAGTTGACGCGTGAGCGCTTCCCGAAGACCACCGAAGGGGCCTGGGGACTGGGCTTCTACGCTTACTCCCGCGCTTCTCAGCCGCGTCGTCTGCGTACTCCGCGTCCGCAGGTCAACATCGGCGACGAAATCAAGTAGCCTCATCTGCCATGCGCACTTTGGTTCTCGGTGGCGCCCGCTCAGGCAAGTCCTCATGGGCTGAGCACGAGCTGCTGGCCACCGCCGCAGCCTCAACCGGCGGTGCCTCAGATGCTGCAGCCTCAACGGTGTTGCATTACATCGCAACAGCACGGCCCTGGCCCGGTGATAGCGATTTTCACTCCAGGGTCGAGGAGCACCGCATTCGTCGTCAAGCACAGGCAAAAGAGCACGGAGTGGCCTGGCACACGGTTGATGACGTCGATGCGGTGGAAGCTCTCGCGTCGCCGGAGCGGCGCATGCTGCTGGACGATGTCGGCACCTGGCTGACGCACATCATCGACGCGCAGGGGCTGTGGGAGGCGCCGAGGGGCAGCGTCGCGCCGTGGACGCACTCGCTTGTCGACGCCGTGCGCAACTTCCCCGCAGATTCCGACCTGTTCATTGTGTCGCCCGAAGTGGGCTTCGGTGTCATTCCCGAACACCGCTCAGGGCGGCTTTTCCGTGATGAAATTGGCCTTCTCAACCAACAGCTCGCAGCTGTCTGTGATCGTGTTGTCCTAGTTGTGGCTGGCTGCCCCATGGAAGTCAAGGCGGCGAACTAGATTCACTCCACGCCGCTTCCCCTATGACGGTCTGCCTAGCAATGCGAATAACTGTGCACCAATGGTCGGTAGACAAATCGTTTTCGGGTAGCGTTTGAGAGTATGAACGCGGATTATTTTGGACCGGTAGCACGCCCTGACGAAGAGACTGAACAGGCCGCCCGCGCGCGCCATGAGCAGTTGACTAAACCCGCAGGCTCACTTGGCCGGTTGGAAGAACTCGGCATTTGGATTTCGGCGTGTCAGGGAGAATGCCCTCCGCGTGACCTGGACGATTGTCGTGTTTATGTCTTCGCTGGTGACCACGGTGTTGCCCAGGGCGGGGTGTCCGCGTACCCGTCCGAGGTGTCTATTCAGATGCTTGCCAATATCGAGGCAAAGGGTGCCGGCGTGAACGCTATCGCTGACATCGCGGGAGCCACTGTTACCGGTGTGGACATTTCCCTCGACCACGATGCCGAAGGGCCATACCGTATCCGTCGCAGCTGTGGTTCTATCGACCGCGAGGATGCGATGAGCGAGGAGGAGGTCGATAAGGCCATCCGCACGGGCATCGCGATTGCCGACGCCGCCGTTGATGAAGGCGCTGACCTGCTCATTGCCGGCGACCTGGGCATCGGAAACACCACTCCAGCCGCGGCGCTGATTGGTGCCGTGACAAACTCCGAACCGGTGGTCGTCGTCGGCCGAGGCACTGGCATTGATGACGAGGGGTGGAAGCTCAAGGTCGCTGCCGTACGCGATGCCATGTTCCGCGTGCGTCGCCTGCGCAATGACCCGGTTGAGGTGCTCCGTCGTATTTCCTCGCCGGATATGACCGTGATGGCCGCGTTCTTGGCGCAAGCAGCGGTTCGTCGCACTCCTGTGATTTTGGACGGAGTGGTTGTCACATCCGCTGCTCTGCTGGCTGACCAGCTCGCTCCGGGCGCCCGCGATTGGTGGGTCGCCGGCCACAAGTCGGCAGAGCCCGCGCACGCGCTTGCCCTTCGACACCTGGATAAGGAACCACTTCTCGAATACGGGATGCGTCTTGGCGAAGGCTCCGGCGCCGTCGCTGCCCTACCGCTGGTCAAGTCCGGCGTATCGGTCCTGCGCAACATGGCTACTTTCGCCGACGCAGGCGTAAGCACCAAGGACTAATCGACTTGTCCGACAAAGCCGGCCCGTCTCGCCAGGACAACCTCGACGGCGATCCCTCTGCTCACGGCAATGCCGTCGCTGAGGCCATCACCACTGCCCTGTCCTGGCTCACCATCCTGCCCTTCAAAGGCGCGAGCGTGTTCGACCGCATCACCGGCCGTCGCGCCATCGCCGCACTGCCAGTAGCTGGGCTCGTTCCTGCCGCGGGTGCAGTTCTCATCACGGCGGCGCTGTTCGCAACGTCGTCGTCACGCACGCCCACGCTTTACGACGTCACCCCGATCCTCGGCGGCACCCTGATTATGGTGGCGGCACAGATGTTGACCCGCGCGATGCACCTGGATGGGCTGGCGGATGTGGCGGATGCCCTCGGCTCGTATAAGCCGCCGGAGGGGGCGCGGGAGGTGCTGCGCGATCCGAGCACCGGCCCAATGGGCGTGGGCTCCATCGTGCTGACGATGTTGACGACGACGACTGCTTTTGCCGTGATTGTGGCTAGTGTGCTGTCGCAGTGGTCTGCTGGTCAGATGTGGCCTGGTGTGGTTGCGCTGTGCTTGCCTTTTGTAGCCTCTCGCGCGGCAGCAACGACTGCCTGCTGGCGCGGCTTTCCGCCTTTTTCGAACAGCGGCTTCGGCTCTCTGACTGCCGGTACTCAGTCCACAGTCACGGTGACCTGCTGGTGGATACTGCTGCTCGCTGTGTCGGGCTGGGTGGTTGGGCTCGTGGGCGTAGTCGCTTGTGCACTGAGCTTTGGCGTTACACTGCTGCTGACGCGGCATTGCGTGAAGAGGTTTGGCGGAGTCAACGGCGACGTGTTTGGTGCGGTCATTGAGATAACGTGCGCTGTCTGTGCCGTGGCACTTGCCATAGGGTTCTAGCAGGGAAAATGCGCGCATTGCCCCCGTTGGGGTTTTCTTTAAAAAGAACTATTGACGGTCGCTTTGACGCGGACGTATTCTGAGGGCACACCGCCGGGAAGGCGGAGTACAGGAGGCTCGTTTCGGGGCTCGCCCAAATTATTTTGCGCCGACCGTTTGCCGGGGCGCCAAGAACGAGCACACCTTCTAGCCTCCCAGCTAATTAAAAAAGCGCGTCCCGCCGCAGCGATGCACGGGACGCGCTTTTCTTTGTTGGGGTGACACTCCCGGGGTTTAGGTTCAGCGGGGGCTAGTGACTGCGGTTATGTTAGCGACAGCGGGCCAATGCGAGTTACTGACTGCGTTTATGTCAAAAATGGTCCGAAAAATGGCTTGAAAGTGTCATAAACTCACACAGTTTCACATCTGCAGCCCTTAATTCTTGGAGTTGTCAGTTCTTGCGGCTAAGTAGCAAAAAATGTGCCCGCCAGCGATACGCCAAGCGGACACAATTTTCCTGTCTGCCCCCTGCCCCCCCTGCTCAGGAACTTCCTGATCTTACGGTTTGTCTACTCCTTGCGCTTCTTGTTCTGGTAGACGATTGCGCCGGCAATGCCGATAAACACGGCGACCACTGCTACAACGGTGCCAATGACCAACGGGCTCATGCCCTCATCTTCCATGTCCGACGAGGATGCGGATGCCTGAGAATCCGTATCCGAGGAGTCAGATTCATTCGACGCATCTTCTGACGAGTCCTTTGACGATTCCTGTTCCGGCTCTCCCTTGGCCAGAATCGGCTTATCGGATGGAGTCGGGCCGTTCTTGTCAGTCGGTCGCCAGTCAGGCCCCTTAGTTGGCTTGTTGTCCAGGAGGAATGCGAGCTGGAACGGCTGATCGATGCCACTGACCTCTTCATCCGGGCGATAGTTAGCCATTCGGACAGTCGCGTAGTAGTAGCCGGCGTTGGCTACAGGTCGTCCTCCAACATTAGATTCTCGGTTGTTGTATTCGACCGGACGATCTGTTGACAAGTTCAGGTCCTCGGAATCCTGATAAAAGTGCATTGTTCCATCCGCCACGGAAACCTCGAATGGATTCAACAGCGCAACTCCCATGGAATCGGCATTATCGCGCTCCGAATTTCCAGTGCGGGCAGCAATCACTGGTCGCTGACCCCACTCCACAGGGATCTTGTAGAACTTCTGTTCACCGGGCACGATTGTGTCAGAGATGGTATCCCCAGATTTAACTTCCGGCGCTTGGGCTGCGTTATTGCCACCGTTTACGGGCTTGGCCTCTCCAAAAGTGGCCTTTTTGTAGGCTTTGTCCCCAGTCGAGGAAGACCGTCCTTCATTTAGCTTGTCAGCATCCTGCTTCTTCAGCACTGGCTCAAACTGGACGCTAACCTCGACCTTCACCGGTTCATCACGATAGTCCGCTACTGAATCACCGTCATAGACCCACACGTTGTTTGCGACGAGCCACTTGGTTTGATCGCAACTGGATTCGATGCGGTCACTATCCCATGCAAGAATGCTTGCATCAGCCGAAGTTGGAGTCCACGAATCGGCACTAGCTTCGGCGCCAGTCAGCGACCCCATACGACCGTCGTCCTGGCATTTTCCGCCAGTTTCATTGATGATTTCGTCAACTTCAGTTCGGACATCCTGCTGGCCCTTACCCTCAGCATCGATATTCGCTAACACCTTTGAGGTAACAATCGCGTTGTGTCCCTTCGGCACCGCGATTCGGTAGTAGAGCGGGGTGCGGTCCTGGTTGGCGACCTCGGGCACCAGCGTGGTCTGGTACTTGCCCTCACCGAGCCACTTCGCGCCTTCCTTAGTCTCGGAGAACTCGAACGGAGTACCCGTAGTTTCGTAGCCCTGCACTGACCGCTGAGTCAAAAACTTCATGTGGTCTGCGAGCTGGGTGGCATCGTCCGCAGTCATGCTCTGTCCACCGGATACCTGCGCAACGCACTCAAGCTCAGCGCGAGCTTCTTCATCGACCTTGAAGCCCACTGTGTGAATCGTCAGGCCAACACCCTGCCCTGCCAGTTCCTTCGCAACCTCACACACCGGTGGCGGCGCGCAGGTGTCGATACCGTCAGAGACCAAAATAATTGACCGCTCACCGTCTGGGCCAAGCTCATCAGCCGCCTTACGCAGTGCATTGCCGATCGGCGTGTAGCCCTGAGCTTCCAACCCGGCAATCCTGCTCTTCAGGCCTTCTTTGTCGACCTTTTGGACAGGCGACAGCACCTCGATGTCCTGGCAACCACGTTCGCGGTTGGATTCATCACTGGATTCGCGCTGGCCATAAACCAGCATGCCAAGCAGCGCATCATCCGGGAGGGAGTCAATCAGCTCCGTGGATGCGCGCTTTGCCGCATCGAGGCGGGTGCCTCCGGCGTCGTCGGCAAGCATCGAACCAGACAGATCCATGATTAGCTCTGCTTTTGCTTCGCCCGTACCCCCTTCGCCCGTAGGAGCGGGCTGTTCCACCCCGGACGGCGAAGGCGAATCTTGGGCTGCCGCCACCGGAGCCGGAATCGCACTAAACCCAATCGTCCACGCAGCCAACAACAGAGCGACAACGATGGTTACCCTTAGGCGCTTTGAACTACTTGACGAAAAACTATCTTTAAAAAAGTCTTGAACTACCACCATCACAGCGCCTCAAACTGTTTTCCCAACTACAAAAATCAATCGTGTTGGTAGTTTTTCACAGTGACCCCGGTCACGCTAGAGGTGTTTTTAACGGCTAAACAAATGCCGTCTGAACAATTCATGAACCATGAGAAAATCGCACAGCCGTTGGGGAGCCAGCAAAGCAAAAACGCAGCCCCTGACCAGCGAATACTGACCAGGGGCTGCGAAAGTACTAATTCTAGTAACCACTATTAAATTTTTCTTAACCGACCTACGCCGAAACTAAGCCTCAACGAGCTTGTAAATCCAACCGTGGGTGTCCTCAACCTCGCCGTGCTGGATACCGGTCAGCCGCTCGCGCAGCTTCATGGCCCACTCACCGGTCTCGCCGCCGTTGATCTCGAACTCGCCCTCAGCGGACTTCACAAACCCGACCGGGGTGATGACTGCAGCAGTACCGCAGGCGAATGCCTCGCCCATAACACCGGAGGTGGCATCATTCTTCCATTCCTCGGTGGAAATGCGACGCTCCTCGACATTCATGCCCAGATCCTGAGCAGCCTGCAGCAGCGATGCCCGAGTAATGCCCGGCAGCAGCGAACCAGACAGCTCTGGAGTCACCAGCCGAACACCAGCGTCAGCAGTCTCATCCGGGTAGATGAACGCCAGATTCATGCCGCCCATCTCCTCGATGTACTTGCGCTCGACAGCGTCCAGCCACACAACCTGGTCGCAGCCCTTTTCCTCTGCCTGCTGCTGAGCCGCCAGCGAAGCTGCGTAGTTACCTGCGAACTTCGCAGCACCGGTGCCGCCCGGCGCGGCACGCACGTACTCGTGGGAGATCCACACGGTCACCGGGTTAATGCCACCGGAGAAGTACGCGCCGGCAGGTGAAGCGATGAGCAGGAAGGTGTAAGAGTTCGACGGGTGCACGCCCAGGGTGCTCTCGGTGGAGAACATGATTGGACGCAGGTACAGGGATTCTTCGCCACCAGCTGGCGGCACCCATGCTGCATCGGCTTCAACCAGCAGGCGAATTGCCTCGAGGAAGGTCTCCTCCGGCAGCTGCGGCATTGCAATGCGGTCAGCGGAGCGCTGGAAGCGACGGGCGTTCTGCTCCGGGCGGAAAGTAACAATGGAACCATCCGGCATGCGATACGCCTTCAGGCCCTCAAAAATCGACTGCCCGTAATGCAGGACCGAAGAAGACGGCTGCATTTCAATCGAACCGTATGCCTGCAGCTTGGCGCCATGCCAGCCTTTGTCTGCAGTCCAGTCAATTCGGACCATGTGGTCGGTGAAGTGCTTACCGAAACCAGGGTTGGCCAAAATCTCCTCGCGCTCGGCATCAGAGAGTGGATTCGGGTTACGTTCGATTGCAAATTCCAAAGCAGACATGTCTTTCATCCTAAACCGTCGAGGATCGAGTCGTATCAATACTCGCCCCCGAAAGACCGTGTTAGTCAGGGCAATGTCAGCGTCGCGGGCACTAGGCGCGGGTACATTCCAATAGTCGTGGCGCTGGCTCGTCAGTCCGCTGTCCAGGGGTGAAGGACACGAACCGGCAAATAGGGATACGGTGGTGTACCACATAGTACGACTACAAGGAGATGCAACTACATGTCAGTCCCCGCTAACAATGATTCGGCACAGCTCGGTGCCTCTCGCAACGCCGCTGTTTTGTCCAATTACCTGCCGGCTATCGGCACTCGCGTGGTCATCGCTGCCGACAACTCTCTGCCCGCGGACGCCGACGCGGTCCTCGTCGCGCTTATCGACGGCGAGGATGGCCTCGAGCTGGTCGCACCCGAGGCCATCGGTTCGGTTGCAGAGCAGCTGCTCGCCTCCTTTGAGGCAGTCTCCGCCAGCGCTAAGGCCGAGTCCGTGACCACCATCCCGGCTCCTGCTGGCCTGGATGTCGACAGTGTCACGGGCGTTGGCGTGGGTTCTGAGGACCTGGATGCCGAGGACATCCGCCGTGCCTGCGGCGCCGCTGCGCGCCGTATGACCAAGGCCAAGGTGGTCTTTAACACTCTCGGCGCCATCGATCCGCAGGCTGCAGCCGAGGGCTTTGCGCTGGGCGCTTACGCTTACTCCGGTCAGAAGAGCGACGAAGAAAGCAACGAGGCCACCCAGAAGGTGGTTGTGTTGGGCGCTGATGACGACGTCGTAAAGCGCGCTTCGGCAATTGTAGATGCCGTTGCCACCGCGCGTGACTTCGTCAATACAGCATCGTCGCACCTCTACCCCGAGACGTTTGCTGACGCTGCTGCAGCGCTGGGCCGTGCCGCGGGGCTCGAGGTCGAGGTGCTTGACGACGACGCTCTGCGCGCCGGCGGTTTCGGAGGCCTCAATGCCGTGGGTGGTGGATCCTCGCGCGGGCCGCGCCTGGTACGCCTGATCTGGAAGGGCGATGAGTCGGCAGAGAATTCGCTGGGCCTGGTCGGTAAGGGCATCACCTTTGATACTGGCGGTATTTCGCTGAAGCCGGGCGCCAGCATGGAGAACATGATCTCCGATATGGGCGGCGCTGCGGCTGTTATTGCCACAGTCGTCCTGGCTGCTCGCCTAGGTGTATCCACCCCGGTGACCGCAACTGTTCCAATGGCGGAGAACATGCCGGGTGGTAAGGCGTACCGTCCGGGCGACGTCATTACGCAGTACGGCGGTAAGACCATTGAGATTCTGAATACCGACGCTGAGGGCCGCCTCGTACTCGCAGACGCCATTGTCCGCGCCTGCGAAGACAAGCCGACTCACCTGATTGACACCGCTACCCTAACCGGTGCGCAGCTGGTCGCTCTTGGCGAGCGCACCCCGGGCGTCCTGGGTAACGACGAGTTCCGTGACCGTGTTGCAGAGCTGTCTCAGAGCATTGGTGAAAATGGTTGGGCAATGCCGATTCCAGTTGAGCTAGCAGAGGCCCTGAAGTCGCCGGTGGCTGACCTGCGGAATGTCACGAACTCTCGCTTTGGCGGTATGAGTGTTGCAGCTGCATACCTGCGCGAATTCGTTGGCGAGGATGTTGAATGGGTTCACATCGACGTTGCCGGTCCGGCCTTCAACACCACCGGGGAGTATGGTTATACCCCGAAGCGGGGCACTGGTGTTCCGGTTCGGACGATGTTCTCTGTGATTGAGGATTTGGCAACGAAGTAGCCGGTCATCCGACTGCGCCCCGCCCGGCTGGAATCCTGGCTGGAATGAGCTATTCCACGCACCAGTCGAAAGCGGGCGCAGCCCACGGGGCAAGCAGAGTTTTCAACCTGTAAGCTAATTTGTAATAACCGTCTTAAAACGAGATTTCTTAACTTTTCGAGGAGTGCACAAACATGGCGACCTCTATTGAGATGCCGGAGCTCGGTGAATCAGTTACCGAAGGCACCATTACCACCTGGCTGAAGAAGGTCGGCGACACCGTCGAGGTCGACGAACCGTTGCTCGAGGTTTCCACCGACAAGGTCGACACCGAAATTCCATCTCCGGTCGCCGGTGTTCTCACCGAGATTCTCTTTGAAGAAGACGACACCGTCGATGTTGGCGAGGTCATCGCAAAGGTCGGCGAGCCGGGCGAAGAGCCGGAAGGCGCTGACGATTCCGCTGAGGAGACCGAGGAAGAGGCTCCGAAGGAAGACGCTGAAGAGCCAAAGAAGGAAGCACCGAAGGCTGCCTCCGGTTCCGCTACTGACGTTGAGATGCCGGAGCTCGGCGAATCCGTCACCGAAGGCACCATCACCACCTGGCTGAAGAAGGTCGGCGACACCGTCGAGGTCGACGAACCGTTGCTCGAGGTTTCCACCGACAAGGTCGACACCGAAATTCCTTCCCCAGTCGCAGGCACCCTGCTCGAGGTCCTCTACGACGAAGACGACACCGTTGACGTCGGCGAAGTCATCGCTCGCGTTGGCGATGCAGACGCTGCTCCGGCCGCCAAGGAAGAGGCCGAGGAGGCATCTGCCGCAGTCGAGAAGGACGAGGAGCCAGTAAAGGCTAACGAGGAGACTGAGGAAGACTCCACTGACGTTGACGCTGGCGACGCTACTGACGTTGAGATGCCGGAGCTCGGCGAATCCGTCACCGAAGGCACCATCACCACCTGGCTGAAGAAGGTCGGCGACACCGTCGAGGTCGACGAACCGTTGCTCGAGGTTTCCACCGACAAGGTCGACACCGAAATTCCTTCCCCAGTCGCAGGCACCCTGCTCGAGGTCCTCTACGACGAAGACGACACCGTTGACGTCGGCGAGGTCATCGCTCGCGTTGGCAGTGGCCAGCCAAAGAAGGCTGCACCGAAGAAGGAAGCTCCAAAGGCTGAATCCAAGCCGGAGCCAAAGAAGGAAGAGCCAAAGGCAGAGTCCAAGCCGGAGCCAAAGAAGGAAGAGCCGAAGAAGGAGACTCCGAAGGCTGAGGCTCCGAAGGCTGAATCCAAGCCTTCCGCTAACAAGGACGTTCCTTACGTCACCCCGCTGGTCCGCAAGCTGGCTGACAAGCACGGCGTTGACCTGACTAAGGTCGAGGGCTCTGGAATCGGCGGCCGCATTCGTAAGCAGGATGTTCTGCGCGCTGCCGAGGGCGGCCAGGAGACTACTGCTGAGTCCGGCTCCAACTGGTCCACCAAGGGCGTTCGCCCTGAGCTCGCTGAGCTGCGCGGCACCACCCAGCGTGTCAACCGCATCCGCGAGATCACCGCTGCCAAGACCCTCGAGTCTCTGCAGACTTCCGCACAGCTGACCCAGGTCCACGAGGCCGATATGACTGCCATCTGGGATTTGCGCGCTACTAAGAAGGCTGAGTTCGGGAAGAAGCACGGCGCAAAGCTGACCTTCCTGCCATTCTTTGCAAAGGCAATCGTTGAGGCTCTGGTCAGCCACCCGAACGTCAACGCTTCCTGGAACGAAGAGACCAAGGAGATTACCTACCACGAGCAGGTCAACCTGGGTATCGCTGTCGATACCGAGCGGGGTTTGCTCTCCCCGGTCATCCACAACGCTCAGGATATGTCCCTGCCGGAGCTGGCTGCTGCTATTGCGGACATCGCAGACCGCGCTCGCAACAACAAGCTGACCCCGAACGACCTGTCCGGCGGCACCTTCACCATTACCAACATCGGCTCCGAGGGCGCTCTGACCGACACTCCGATTCTGGTTCCGCCGCAGGCCGCAATGGTCGGCACCGGCGCGATTAAGAAGCGCGCAGTAGTCGTCACCGAGAATGAGGCAGATGCCATTGGTATTCGCGCCATGGTCTTCCTGCCAATTACCTACGATCACCGCCTGATCGACGGCGCTGATGCAGGTCGCTTTATGACGACCGTTGTTGACCGCCTCGAGGTTGCTAACTTCGAATCGGATCTGCAGCTCTAAGCAGCTTGCTCCCTTCCTGGGGTAGTAGCGCCGCGGGAATCTAGCTGGCTTGCTAGCAGGAGGTTCTGCCTCTTCCCTGCCCGCGTTAGTCGCACTTTGCGGCTGACGCGGGTATTTCTTTTGCCGCATTCGTCCCGCAGTTGAACCTAATCAGCGATTCCTTCAAATGCGCAGGCCCCCTATTCTTGGCTAGTGCTCAGATTTCACGTAGCCACACATAGCTAGCAAAGGCTCCATCGGCACAAAGAATTAACGTGCTGTTATTGCGCCGTTAAGCCATTAGCAGACAGCGGGAGGGTCGAACCGAAAGCAAAGCTGCAAGTAGCAAATGCGCATACTTTTTGTCCTGCCGAAATGCGAGAACACCACACACCCCCGCACACAGTTCCGGCTATCGCTTTCAGCTACACCGACGAGAGCTGAAGATAGCGATAATTAAATTCATTATTTGTTAACCTCGCCGTCACCTAGTTAGCAATTAGCCTTTACCAATCTAAGAAATCATTAGACAGCAGGCTTCTTTGGCGTGCCTATTTTTGCTCTCTGTACGTAACTTAGAAAGGTGGAGCATGTCCTCGGCTCCAGCGAATACTAGTTCGTCGACCGGGACCACATCATCTGAGCAATCGAGCTCCTCAGATAAGTGGTGGCACCTCTTCTTCGGCGGGCTTCTCGCAATCAACATCGTAATTTTTGTCTTCTGGGCTTATGACTTTGTGGGCCCGCAGGCAAATACGGCAATCCTTCTGATTACCATCGCGTTCGCCGTCTTCATGGCGTTCAACATCGGCGGTAACGACGTTGCTAACTCCTTCGGTACTTCAGTCGGTGCCGGCACCCTGAGCATGAAGCAGGCGCTTGTTGTCGCTTCAGTCTTTGAGGTTTCGGGCGCCGTCCTCGCTGGTGGCGAGGTTACTGACACCGTCCGTTCCGGCATTGTGGACCTGAACGCAATCCACGGTTTGGACCCGATGGAGTTCGCCTTCATCATGATGTCCGCGCTTCTCGGCGCGGCAGTGTGGCTCCTCGTTGCCACCCGCATGGGTTGGCCAGTTTCCACTACCCACTCCATCGTCGGCGGTATCGTCGGTGCCGCACTGACGGTCGGTTTTATCACCGGCAAGGGTGGCTGGAGCATGGTCCAGTGGGATCAGATCGGTCAGATCGCCGTTTCTTGGGTCCTCTCTCCGCTCCTCGGCGGTTTGGTCGCGTTCCTCCTGTTCGGCGGCATTAAGAACTCGATTCTCGTCTACAACGACAAGGCTTCCAAGCAGCTGCAGGCCATCCACCAGGAAAAGGCGGACCTCAAGGCGCAGCACCGCGACGACTTCGAAAAGCTCCCTGAGCACGATCAGATCTCGTACACCAACGCGATGCTTCGCGACGCGACGACGATGCGTGACAACGACTGGACTCCGGATGACCTGGAGTCTGAGTACTTCCGCAAGCTCGTCCACATCGAATCCAAGGTTGATGATGTCCGCGCTCACCGTGCGCTGGAAGCTTGGGTTCCGGGTCTAGCAGCCCTGGGCTCTATTGTCATCTCCGCGATGATGCTGTTCAAGGGTCTGAAGAACCTTCACCTAGGGCTTTCCAGCCTGGACAACTTCCTGATTATGGGCATGATCGCCACCGCAGTGTGGCTTGCCGTTTACATCTTCGCGCGTACTTTGAAGCGTCAGGATTTGGATCGTTCCACCTTCCTGCTGTTCAGCTGGATGCAGGTCTTCACCGCTGCTGCGTTCGCTTTCTCCCACGGCTCGAACGACATCGCTAACGCGCTTGGCCCGTTCGTGGCAATTCTGGATGTTCTCCGTACCAACGAGATCTCTTCCGAGTCCGGCGTCCCGCTGGCAGTCATGACCACCATGGGTGTCGCTCTCATCTCCGGTCTGTGGTTTATCGGCCGCTTCGTTATCAAGACCGTCGGATCCGGCCTGACTGAGATCCACCCAGCATCGGGTTTTGCCGCAGAGCTTTCCGCTGCTGTGGTCGTTATGATTGCTTCCCTGCTGGGTCTGCCGGTTTCCTCCACCCACATTCTGATTGGTGCCGTTCTCGGTGTCGGTATCGTTAACCGTGCCGCTAACTGGAACCTGATGAAGCCGATTGGTTTGGCCTGGGTTATTACCCTTCCGGCCGCTGCAGGTATCTCGGCAATCACCGTTTCCATCCTCCGCGTCGTCTTCGGCTAAGCCCACAAAAGCACGCCACTTTTACCCCGGTGGTCACTTTCTAGTGACCACCGGGGTATTTTTACGTCTGGCGCTATCCAAGTAAGTTTGGCGCTATCCAAGTAACAAGTAATCTGAGGCCTACAGAATTTCGGCGTATCCTATAGGCCACCATGACTGCCCCAAGAAAACCTTTTACTCGCGCAGATAAATCCATTCGGGAATCAAGCTCCGACATCGAGATTCAACATCTCGGCCTTGTCGACTACGAAGAGACCTGGCACCTACAGGCAGACCTTGCTGCCAAGCGTGCGAAAGACCTAATTCCAGATCAGGTTCTCGTGCTTGAGCACCCGAGTCTTTACACAGCAGGAAAGCGCACCCAGCCGGAGGACCGTCCTACCAATGGGTTGCCGGTCGTCGATGTCGACCGCGGTGGCCGCATCACCTGGCACGGCCCGGGCCAGCTTGTGATGTATCCCATCATCAAGCTCGCTCAGCCGGTCGATGTGGTGGACTACGTCCGCAGACTGGAAGAAGCCCTCATTCAAACCGTTCGCCGAGCCGGCATCGCGGCTGCTGGCCGCATCGATGGCCGCTCGGGGGTATGGGTTCCCGCATCAAACGGACTGAGCGACCGAAAGATTGCGGCACTGGGAATCCGCGTGACCCATGGTGTAACCATGCACGGACTCAGTCTGAACTGCGACAACTCTATGGAGTTCTACAACTACATCATCCCGTGTGGCATCTCCGATGCTGGAGTGACCACCCTATCCCGGGAGCTTGACCGAAATGTTAGCGTGTCAGAGATGACAGAGCCGCTTCTGGCAGATTTGCAAGATGCTTTGGAAGGCCGTTTGACCGTTGCCGACCATTCCTTCGGCTCCGCGCCCGACCCCACGAAGGACCTGCCACACCGGGTGAAGCACAACTCCACCACCGGCATATTCGAGTACTCATCAACAAAAGAGTAGGATGAAACTGTGACTGTTAAGCCAGAAGGACGTAAGTTACTGCGCGTCGAGGCACGAAATGCCGAGACCCCTATCGAGAACAAGCCCCGGTGGATTCGCAACCAGGTTCGTCCGGGCCCCAGCTACAAGGACATGAAAAACCGTGTCTCGGGTGCCTCTTTGCACACGGTCTGTCAGGAGGCTGGCTGCCCGAACATTCACGAATGTTGGGAAGACCGCGAGGCCACCTTCCTCATCGGCGGCGATAAGTGCACCCGCCGCTGCGACTTCTGCCAGATTAACTCAGCCAAGCCCGACCCATTGGATAAGGATGAGCCGCGTCGTGTTGCGGAATCCGTCCGCGAGATGGGTCTTCGTTACGCCACTATCACCGGTGTCGCCCGCGACGATCTGCCCGACGGTGCATCCTGGCTCTACGCTGAGACCTGCCGCCAGATCCACGAACTCAACCCGAATACCGGAGTCGAGCTCCTTGTCGATGACTTCCGTGGCGACGAATCTGCAGCACAGCAGGTATTCGACGCCAAGCCCGAGGTTTTCGCCCACAACGTGGAAACGGTGCCGCGTATCTTCAAGCGCATCCGCCCCGCATTCCGCTACGAGCGTTCCTTGGAACTCATCACTCGCGCTCGCGAAGCTGGGCTAGTTACCAAGTCCAACCTCATCCTGGGCATGGGCGAATCCTACGACGAGATCATCTCCGCTATGCAAGATTTGCACGATGCCGGCTGCGATATTCTGACAATCACTCAGTACCTCCGCCCCACTCCACTGCACCATCCAATTGAACGTTGGGTTAAGCCGGAGGAGTTCGTCAAGCTCTCCAAGACCGCTGAAGAGATGGGCTTTGCCGGCGTCATGTCCGGCCCGCTGGTCCGCTCTTCCTACCGCGCTGGACGGCTCTACGCCCGCGCACTGGCGCACCGCGGTCAGGAGCTGCCTGCGCATCTGTCCGCGCTTGCCGACGACAACGACAACAACCTCGCGCTTCAGGAAGCCTCGACTCTGCTTGACCGCTATGGCGCATCGGAGGATACGCCAGTCACTTCGGCTATTCCGGCTTCCTAGAGGCTGACGGCCACAGCGCCGTCGTAAAGCGAAACGGCGCTACGGCGCGGTCTATTGCCTAAAACTACATCGCATGCCCTAAAGTTGGTGATTATGGCGACCAATGATGCGAAAGAAATGAAGAAGGCGAACCGCGCCGCCAAGCGCGCTCAGCGTAAGCAGACTCGTAGCCAGATGTGGCAGGCGTTTAAGCTGCAGCGCTCGCGGGACAACAAGCTCGTGCCTTACATGGCACTGGGCTTCTTCGGTCCGATCATCCTGCTGTTACTGATTGGTCTGCTCATTGGTGGAGTCTGGCCCTGGATTCTGACGATTATTGGTATTTCGATCGGCTTTATGGTCGCGATGTACATCTTCTCTAAGCGTCTTGAGGCCTCCTTCTACACAGAGGCGGAAGGCCAGGCCGGCGCTGCAGCGTGGACGCTGGACAATATGCGTCAGGGCGTTGGCTATGTCTGGCACGTCAAGACCGGTGTTGTCGCTAATCAGCACATGGATGCTGTTCACCGTGTTATTGGTAACGCCGGTGTTGTGCTGGTCGGTGAAGGTGATCCGAACCGCGTCAAGCAGATGATTGCTCGTGAGAAGAAGTCGCTGGCACGCATTGCGGGCGAAGCGCCGATTTACGACATGATTGCTGGTAGCGACGAGGGCCAGGTCCCGCCGAAGAAGCTGCAGCGCGAACTCATGCGTTTGCCGCGCAACCTGAATAAGGATCAGGCCAACGCTCTGAATGAGCGCATCCAGTCGATGGACCGTATTCGCGATGCGCGCGCGAACATGCCCAAGGGTCCAATGCCGAAGGGCGCTAACCCACAGGCCGGCATGAACCGTCGTGCGCGCCGTGCCGCCAATCGCGGCAAGAAGCACTAGAGGTTTTAGCTAGGTTTCACCAGGGTCGGTTGCTCGGGCAACCCGCCGAGGGGCAATCTAGGTTGAAGCAGAAAAAAGGGGCTTTCGGGCCCCCTTTTTTTGTGCTTTAAAGCTTTAAAACGATGCCTAAAGCCATGTCTTCACACACAGTTATTGATGTCTTGTTGAAGTGATTGCTCTCACTTATCACGCTGTCAGCAAAGGTCGTATCCTTGCTGGAAACAATGCTTAATGAAGATTACTGCTAGTTGTGCCACCATGGGATATGTGCAACTCTTGGCTGAAAATGAACTCTTAGCGCTTCTAGTGATTTTGTTTCTTGGCCTGGCAATTGGCCAGATCAAGATCTTCGGCTTCAAGCTTGGCGTGGCTGCCGTCCTCTTCGTCGGCCTTATCCTCGCGACTATTGAGCCGG
Source organism: Corynebacterium sp. HMSC075F02 (assembly GCF_001838335.1). NCBI lineage: Bacteria > Bacillati > Actinomycetota > Actinomycetes > Mycobacteriales > Corynebacteriaceae > Corynebacterium > Corynebacterium sp. HMSC075F02. The sequence continues at coordinate 80,789 of NZ_KV836312.1, forward strand.
AAATTCAAATCTCCCCGTTGATTTACATCGTGGGCCTGGCATTATTCGTCTACACCATCGGGTTGGAGGCGGGCCCCGAGTTCTTCAGCTCGTTACGCTCGCGCGGTATCAAGCACAACCTGTTCGGCATTGGTGTGCTCGCAGTTGTCACTATCGAGTCTTTCTTGCTGATCAAGTTTTTGCCTATCGACCCGGTGGAGGGCGCAGGCGCCTTCACAGGCGCCCTGACCAACACCCCGGCTATGGCCGCAATCGTCGATGCTCTTCCTAGCCTCATTTCGGATAAGGGCGAGCTGGCCGCTGCCCACGATATGCCGGTGATTGGTTACTCCCTGGCCTACCCAATCGGCGTGCTGGCAGTGATTGCCTCTATCGGTATTATGTCGAAGGTCTTCCGCGTCGATCACGACCAGGAAGCTATTGACGCAGGTGTCGCCGCGCTTCCGCTACATACTCGGGACATCAAGATTCTCAAGGACGACCTGCCTTCCATCACTGACCTTCCGTCGAAGTTCGGTTTGGACATTACGGTTTCGCGCATTGAGTACAAGGGCCACCTCTACATTCCGTCTCCGGGTGACACTGTCTCCGTCGGCGATATTATTTCCGTCGTCGGTACAGAGGAAGAAATTGCTCGTGCCGCCGAGTACATTGGCGAGCTTATGCCGGGTGATCCGACACACGACGGTCGCCTGGACTTCCGTCGCATCTTCGTCTCTGCATCTGACGTGGTCGGTGTACCCATTGCGGAACTTCAGACTCGCATGGACGGCATAATCATTACGCGTATTCGCCGCGGCGACCACGACATCGTCGCAGAGCCAAACATGCGCCTAGAGCTTGGTGATCGCGTCCGCGTAGTTGCACCGCCAGAGAAAATCAAGGACGCAACAAAGTTCTTCGGCGACTCCTACAAGAAGCTTTCCGACGTCAACCTCTTGCCCCTCACCCTTGGGCTTACGCTGGGTGTCTTGGTGGGTCTCATCAAGATTCCGCTTCCGGGCGGCAGCTCGCTCGCCCTGGGATCCGCTGGTGGTCCACTGGTTGTGGCGCTGATTCTGGGTGCTGTCGGTCGCACTGGCCCGTTGGTCTGGCCTATCCCCTACTCGGCCAACCTGGCGTTCCGCACCATGGGTCTAGCACTGTTCCTGGCAGGTATCGGCACCACTGCCGGTAAGGGATTCCAGGCTGCGTTGTCTGACCCGGCATCACTGACAGTTCTGGGTCTTGCCGCCATCATCGCGTTTAGCTCCGCACTGTTGACCCTCATTGTCGGTCACCGTGTGCTGAAGATTCCATTCGGCCAAACTGCGGGTATCCTCTCGGGCTTGCAGACTCACCCGGCAGTGCTCTCATACGTCAACGACCAGGCCAAGAACGAGTTGCCGGCAATGGGATACACAACGGTGTATCCAATGGCCATGATCATGAAGATTATTCTCGCCCAGGTCCTGGTCGTGTTGGTGCTATAGCGCTAACCCAAAATGACGGCCGTGCCAGTGGCACGGTCGTGCATGCCGCGCATATCCGAGTCGGTGATTGCTGGCGGCAGCAAGAAAAGAGTAAGCAAGCTGCGGAAGAAGGCACGAACAAAGCCAACTCGCTCGCCGGGCTTGTCCACGCGAGCGACACCCATCTTCATCATCCACTGGCCCGGAGTGCGGGCGAACAGCCAAACCGACACCGTGCCAATAATGAGGAAGACAACTGGCGAATAGGTCGCAAGGAATGACTGCCAGGCGATAAACGAATCCCCGAACTGGTCAATCTGCGCCTCGCTCGGGCCGAAGAACATCGAAAAAGCGCCGGCAATCATCAAGGAAATAATCCAGTCAATGAGAATGCCGCCGACGCGACGCATCAACGTCGCTTGCGATCCTGGGCCATCGGGGGCAAGACCCAATGCCTGGCCGGGATAGTCCGAGAGCTTGTCCGGATTATCGAACTCTCCCGGAATCTGAGGGCCATCTAGCCAACTGTGCTTTTCTTCCATGTGTTCATAGTCTAATGCAGCAATCCGGCTATCAAATCACGGGCTGGGACAGCCATTCAGCGCGTGCGGGGGTAATCCGGGGGCGATGTTGCGTCGCCTTTTCCATTTTCTTATCAGCACGGGAGCTAAAGGCGCGTCGTAAAGCGTGTGTGACATGAATGCGCAGGGTATTGCCTTGTTTCCACAAATAGATAACCTGCTCCCTATTTGCGTAACCTGTTCCGTATTGGCGAATTTCTCACGCACCATGCCAGAAATTCGTGGTTCTAATTCCAGAATGAATGCGTGGTTCGTTAAGCTTGAAGGCGTCAACCGGCCAGTCCTTGACAGCGCGGCAGGTGCACGAAACATCGTGCAAGAATTCCCTACTGCGTACTAAACAAGGCCAACTAAGGAGACCGCACATGTCCTTCAAAACTCCCGAGGAAGTAGTCGCGTATATCAAGGAAGAGGGCGTCGAGTTCGTCGACGTCCGCTTCACGGATGTTCCCGGCATCGAGCAGCACTTCACCATCCCGGCATCCGCATTTGACGAGGACGCGATGGCCGAAGGCCTGGCATTCGACGGTTCCTCGATTCGTGGTTTCACTTCCATCGACGAGTCCGACATGGCACTGCTGCCCGACCTGAGCACCGCGCGCATTGACCCGTTCCGCAAGGCAAAGACCCTGAACGTCAAGTTCTTCGTCCACGATCCGTTTACCCTCGAGCCGTTCTCCCGCGACCCGCGTAACGTCGCGAAGAAGGCGGAGGAATACCTCATCTCTACCGGCATCGCCGACACCTGCTTCTTCGGCGCTGAGGCGGAGTTTTACATCTTCGACAACGTCAAGTTCGAGACCGACACCAACCGCGGCTTCTACGAAGTTGATTCCATCGAAGGCTGGTGGAACCGCGGCAAGGACCAGAACCCGGACGGCTCTGCAAACCTGGGTTACAAGACCCGTCTAAAGGGCGGCTACTTCCCTACCGCTCCGTACGACCACTACCAGGACCTGCGCGACAAGATGTGCCTGAAGCTCGCTGACGCCGGCTTCGACCTGGAGCGCGCCCACCACGAGGTCGGCACTGGTGGCCAGCAGGAGATCAACTACAAGTTCAACACGATGTTGCACGCTGCAGACGACCTGCAAACCTTCAAGTACATCATCAAGAACACCGCCTGGGAAGAGGGCAAGTCCGTCACCTTTATGCCGAAGCCGCTGGCTGGCGACAACGGCTCGGGCATGCACGCTCACCAGTCGCTGTGGAAGGACGGCAAGCCACTGTTCCACGATGAGGCCGGTTATGCAGGCCTGTCGGACATCGCTCGCTGGTACATCGGCGGCATCCTGCACCACGCAGGTGCGGTACTGGCCTTCACCAACCCGACCCTGAACTCCTACCACCGCCTGGTCAAGGGCTTCGAGGCTCCGATCAACCTGGTCTACTCGCAGCGCAATCGCTCTGCCGCTGTTCGCATTCCGATCACCGGCTCCAACCCGAAGGCAAAGCGCATCGAGTTCCGCGCCCCGGACCCGTCGGGCAACCCGTACCTTGGCTTCGCTGCCATGATGATGGCCGGACTGGACGGCGTGAAGAACCGCATCGAGCCGCACGCTCCGGTCGACAAGGATCTCTACGAGCTCCCGCCGGAGGAAGCTGCCGACATCCCGCAGGCTCCGACCTCTCTCGAGGCCGCACTCGAGGCCCTGCGCAATGACCACGAGTTCCTGCTCGAGGGCGATGTCTTCACCGAGGACCTCATCCAGACCTACATCGACTACAAGTACGAAAACGAGATCGAACCGGTTCGCCTGCGCCCGACTCCGCAGGAATACGAAATGTACTACGACTGCTAAAGTTTTCGCTTCACGACGGCCACAGCGAGCAGCCCCCATTGCTCCTAGTGGCCGCCTAGCTGCTTGAAGTCAATAGCCAAAACCGTCTGACCACAGTAAATGTGGCCAGGCGGTTTTTCGTTGCGGCCATGCTGACTGCGGGCGCCTGGGCCCGCATACGCGCGCGTATGTGAGCACGAATTTGTGCGCGGTTCCGGGCCACTCCCCTGAACAGGGTCATACACCACCACAAAAGGGCCGCGACCCCTGCACGAGTAGAGTTGCACACTCTCCGCCCCAGTCTTATCGATGCAATATTCACTTGTCGATGCGCTATAGCGTGGCCATAAGTGAACAGCGCATCGACAAGTGACAGGGTGGGGAGGATACCGTGCGCATAAGTGCCGGACAGCCGTCGACAAGTGAAGGAAAATCATCGATAAGTGCCAGGAAATTGGCCATACGTGCGAGGGTGTCGCTAGGGACAACACGAGGGACGGATGCGAGGGACACCGCAAGGGGGCGGACACCAAGAGCGGATGGGGCATGCTGCGAAGGTAGGACGCCAGGCAATCACGCCCGTTGAACCAGAAATGTGTCGCAACTTAATGACATGTGACAAAGTTCATAAACATTGATGCGTGGGAGGATAATTCACTCATCTGTAATCGTTCTCAAAAAGTATCAATTGTGCATGTCGAAGTAGTTATTACGGGCAACTTATTGACGGAAATTGGGCTCTGTCGCTGTGACCGTCGTAAAGCGGGAATGTCGTGCTGAAAACTGCGTAAACGCCCCTACGCTGTGGTTTTTCCGTATGGTGGTACGCCATACCCCTCGGAAATGGCGACTCGAGAGCCCACGCCGAGGCGATTTGATTGATTCTGGAGAGCATGCATCTGGAATTTCTTAAGCAGAGCCGCCGCATAGGGTGGCCGATGAACATTAAGAAGGATTTGAGCATTCTTGACTAACGAAAACGCTGCCAACCCAGAAAACTCAACTCGCATTGATTTTCTCTACCTCAGCGAACCGGACATGGTTGAAGCTGGTGTCACGGATTTCGCCAAGTGTGTTGAGACCATGGAAGAAACCCTGATTCTGCTGGCTGACGGCGACTACCGCATGGCCGGTGCTTCCGCTAACTCCCACGGTGCCCAGATCAACTTCCCGGATAACCCAATCCATGAGGGTATGCCGGCAAATGGCCCTGACCGTCGTTTCATGGCAATGCCCGCTTACCTCGGTGGTCGCTTCAACGGCGCAGGTGTGAAGTGGTACGGCTCCAATGCCGATAACCGCCAGAACGACCTGCCACGTTCGATCCACCTGTTCATTCTCAACGATGCAATTACGGGTGCCCCGAAGGCTGTCATGTCGGCAAACCTCCTGTCGGCATACCGCACTGGCGCTGTTCCGGGTGTCGGCGTCAAGCACCTTGCCGTCGAAGACGCCGAGGTCGTTGGCATCATTGGCCCGGGTGTTATGAGCCGCACCATTCTCGGCTCTGCCATGTCGCAGCGTCCGGGCATTAAGAAGGTCAAGGTCAAGGGCCGCTCCCAGGCCTCGACTCAGAAGGCTGTCGATTGGATTAAGAACGAGTTCCCGCAGCTGGAAGAGGTCCGTATCGTCGAGACCGAAGAAGAGGCCATCCGCGACTCCGACATCCTCATCGCCGGCACCTCGACTTCCTCCGATGGTCCGGCCGGTTTCCCGTACTTCAAGAAGGAGTATCTGAAGCCCGGCGCGCTGCTGCTCATGCCGGCCGCTGCACGCCTCGACGACGACTTCGTGCGTTCCGACGACTGCAACCTCGTCGTTGACTACACCGGCCTGTACGAAGAGTGGTTCAACGAGAACGGCCCAGACGTGACCTATGAGCGCTTGCTCGGTATTCCGGGTAACCGCTGGTGGGACATGAAGGAAGAGGGCACCCTTCCCGCCGAGAAGCTTGTCAACATTGGTGATATCGCTTCCGGTAAGGCTCCGGGTCGCCAGAACGACGAAGAAATCTTCTGCTACTCCATCGGAGGCATGCCAGTCGAGGACGTCGCCTGGGCCACCGATGTCTACGACAACGCCCTGGCAAAGGGCATCGGCACCAAGCTGAACCTGTGGGATGTTCCGCTGCTGAAGTAGTAGTGACCAGTAATTTCAACACCACGATTAGTAAGCTCAACAAGCTAGACGCGAAGTAGGCGAGTTTTACCAATGGGTAAGTTCAAACCCAGCAGTGACCAGACAACTCCGGAAGGAATCCAACGATACATCCGGGACAATGACATTCGCTGGGTAGACGTCCAGTTCACCGACGTTCCCGGCATCGAACAGCACCTAACCGTTCCGGTATCCGAGTTTGATGAGGACTCAGCCTACGAAGGCCTCGCCTTCGACGGTTCATCCATTGCGGGTTACACCTCGGTGGATAATTCCGACATGATGCTGCTGCCAGACCTGGACACGGCTTTCATCGACCCGTTCCGTAAGTCGAAGACGCTGAACATGAAGTTCTTCGTCCATGACCCGCACACCCGCGAGCCGTTTAGTCGCGACCCGCGCAATATTGCCCGTAAGGCCGAGAACTACCTGAACGAACTGGGCTTCGCCGATACCTGTAATTTTGGCGCTGAGGCAGAGTTCTACATCTTCGACTCCGTCCGCTACGACTCCAGTTCAAACAAGTCATTCCACGAGGTGGATTCGGTTGAGGGCTGGTGGAACTCCGGGGTGAAGGTAAACCCGGACGGATCGCGCAACCTCGGCCACAAGGTGCGCACCAAAGGCGGCTACTTCCCTACTGCTCCGTATGACCACATGCAGGATCTTCGTGACGAAATCGGCGAGCACCTGCAGGATGTTGGCTTCCATGTTGAGCGCTCCCACCACGAGATGGGCTCCGGCGGTCAGCAGGAGATTAACTATCGTTTCAATACCCTGCTGCACGCCGCCGATGACATGCAGACTTTCAAGTACGTGGTGAAGAACACCGCCAAGTTCAACCAGAAGTCCGCTACCTTCATGCCGAAGCCGTTGGCCGGCGATGGCGGCTCTGGTATGCACATCCACCAGTCACTGTGGAAGGATGGCAAGCCACTATTCCACGATGAAAACGGTTACGGCGGCCTGTCCGACATGGCGCGCTACTACATTGGCGGCATCTTGAAGCACGCCGGTGCAGTCCTGGCTTTCACCAACCCGACAATGAACAGCTACCACCGCCTGGTTCCGGGATTCGAGGCTCCCGTCAACTTGGTCTACAGCCAGGAGAACCGCTCGGCCGCCATCCGAATCCCGATTACCGGCGCAAACCCGAAGGCCAAGCGCATCGAGTTCCGCGCTCCGGACCCGTCGGGCAACCCGTACTTGGCTTTCACCGCCGCAATGATGGCTGGTCTCGACGGCATCAAGAACCGCATCGAGCCTGGCAAGCCGATTGACAAGGATCTCTACGAGCTGCCACCAGAGGAACTCAAGGACGTCCCCACCGTCCCGCATTCGCTGGAGGGTGCGCTGAAGGCGCTGGAAGAGGACCACGAGTTCCTGCTTGCCGGCGATGTCTTCACACAGGATCTCATCGACGCGCATATCCGCTACAAGTTCGAGCAGGAGATTATGCCGGCACGTCTGCGCCCGACGACGCAGGAGTTCGAGCTCTACTACGACTGCTAGCATTCGCCCCGTAAAGCTCGCTTGACGACGCCCACACCGCTACCCCACCTAACCGTCTTGGGGTAGCGGTGTTTTTAGCTGGGGCATACTTTTTAGTCGGCACATTTAGTAGAGCTAGCACCACTGCGAACTAGACGGATCAGGGCTACCCTTGATTGTTATGAACAACAAGTCACTGACCCGTTCCACCAATAACAAAATGGTTGCAGGTGTGCTCGGTGGGTTCGCTGAGTATTTCAACTGGGATGCGACTTTGCTGCGCGTTATATTTGTCGCGTCTTTCCTGATGCCTGGTCCGCAGTTTCTTCTCTACCTCGCAGCATGGATTATCATGCCGAAGGAAACTTACGTATAAGCGCGGTCGACCGAAAAATACCTAAATAGCCATACCTTGGAGTATTTATCTAATGAGCGACGCCGCTCCCGAAAAACCCACCAAGAAAATTTACCGCTCGCGTAATGACCGCCTCCTCGGTGGCGTCCTCGCAGGAATCGCGGAAAGCCAAGGCTGGGATATCACTTTCACACGAATGGTCTACATCATCCTTCCCTGCGTTGGATCGATGATTGGCTGGAAGATTAGCGCTGGATTCCTAGCTCTTTACCTCTTAGCCTGGTTCGTCCTGCCAGATGGCGAGTACACGCTTGACGACGATGCCCGCGGCTCCAACCACGCAGAGAAAGAAAATAAGCAATAAACGTCAAGCTTAATAAGATTGATACCTTTCCGTTACTCGCAACGCCCTCACCAGCACTATTCCAATTTCGCAATCACGCAAATTCGGTAACAAATAGAGCATAGAGTGCACAGATTCGCGCCATTTGACTTGCACAGGCCCCAGAATTACCTAGTGTTCTTTCTGTACGGCTTTGAAGCCACACCATCTTCGAATGTCCGATATTCAAAAGAATTGTCAATTTCTCTTTGAATTTAATTCGGACAAATAGTGGAAGATGCCAATAATTGAATAGGTAACTTAGTTAGCTCTCAAGAAAGTGGTTTTGAAATGCAGAACAAGAAGATGACCCGTATCGCTACCGCAATCGTTGGCTCCGCCGCTCTTCTCGGCGGCCTGGCTGCATGTTCTTCCGATGACGCACAGGATGCTGCTAACAACGCCAAGGATCAGGCGGGCCAGGTAGCAACCGACGCCACTGATAAGGCTGGCGACGCTATGGACGGAGCTAAGGACAAGGCTGGCGAGGCTGCTGATGGCGCTAAGGACAAGGCTAACGAGGCTATGAACGGTCTGGGGCTGGGCGACGCTGCTGGCGAGGATGTGGCAGAGGCTGACCTGCCTGAGTCCATCACCGAGGCAGCTTCTTCCTTCACCTCCCCGTACGATTCTGAGGCTGGCGAGTTCAAGTCCGCTAAGAAGGTCGGCGACGCGGTTGCCGCTGAATACGAGAACGTCACCTTCGTTGAGTCCCCAGAGACTAATGGTGCACAGCCGCTGATCGGTAAGATTCGCGAGACCTGGGTTGCCAACGGTGCACTGGAAAACGAGATTGGTCTGCCGACCGCACCGGAGTCGGAGATTGAAAACGGCTGGGAGCAGCCGTTCACTAAGGACACCATGAAGTGGACCTCTGAGGACGGCCAGAACTACTCCGACTCCTACGAGAACAAGTAGTTCTACACGAACCGAAAGATTTTGAGCGTGCCGGGTGGCACGCTCTTTTTCTTTCCCCCTAGCTAGTTAAATCCCCCTTTCCCCTAGTCAAAAACGCCAGAGGCACCGCGCCGATGTGCGCCAACAATGTTGATATCGACAATCCCCACGGCAGCCATTGATGCAAAGACCGTGGTGGGGCCTACGAACTTAAAACCAGCTTTCTTCAATGCCTTGGCAAGCGCCTTGGACTCCTCGGAGTAGCTGGGCACCTCTTCGATTGAACGTGGCTCGGGAGACTTCTCCGGTTTAAACGACCACATCAACTCGGCTAAGCCGCCGTTTTCACGCAGAGCAATCGTCGCCGCGGCGTTATTGATTACCGCGGTAATCTTCCTGTGATTCCGAATGATTCGTTCATCATTCATCAATCTTTCGACATCTTCGTCATCGAAATCAGCAACCGCATCGGGGTCGAAGTTCGCGAAGGCTTCCTGAAACGCGGGCCGCTTCTTCAGCACTGTCTCCCACGACAACCCCGCCTGAAATACCTCCAGGCTGAGCCGTTCGAATAGTCCTTGCTCATCGCGCACCGGCATCCCCCACTCGGTGTCGTAGTACTCTCTCAGCAGCTCACTGTGAGCAGCCCATGCCGGTCGAGCCAATCCATCCTCACCGATGATGAGCCCATTGTTTTCCGTGTAGTCCGATCCAATTTTCATCAGTCTTTCCAATCCCCCAATTCCGGTTTGACTTAGCTGAGCACCGCAGCTCTTAATTCTTATGCTTGTGTTGACGCCCAACCAGAGCGCCATACACCAGATCCAGCGTCGGCGTTTCCACTTTCGCCTTCTGCCCCATCCGGCGGATTGCGCCAATCTGGGCATCGAGCTCATTGGTAAGTCCCGCGGTGTAGTCGCGCTGCATCGACGAGGTGTTGTTGTACCCTTGATCATCAGTAAAGGCCAAGGTCCGCGACACGATGTCCTCTGGCAGCGCAACGCCGCAGGCTCGACCGACTGCCTCGGTTTCTTCAAACATCCGCGTCAAGCTGTCGCGCATTTCCGAACGCAAGTAACCAATCGGACTATCAGCCAGGGCACCTAGGGCACCGAGGTTAGCCACGAACATCGCTTTTGCCCAGATATCGACCCAGATATCCGGGAGCTGTTCGCCACCGAGCCCAGCCGTGTGCAATGCCTCGATAACTTCCCCGACCAGGTCATTAGTGGAGCCATCGAATGTGCCGATGTTCAGGCTCATCGGTCCTGGGCGGAAGGTAACTTCCGCCGGGCCAGTGTGGATAAAGAAACCGCGGATAACACCCGGGAACACCTTGTCCTCACCGAACCGCCCCGCTGCCAAATAAGGGATTTCCACCGAGTTATGGGTGGTCACAACCGCGGCTCCAGCCGGAACTTGTGGGAAAGGATCGTTGCCCGGCAGCGCCTTGGTTGCCGCAATCACAACATCGACGCCGATGCCATCGGCAGTGAGTTCGTCCCAGTTGTCGGCTGCCTTAACAGGGATAGTGCTGCGTTCCCCGTGCTCGTCGATAAGCGTGAGCCCCACCTCACGAAGACGTGTCAGGGTCTCACCGCGGGCGAGAAAGACAACATCATAACCCGCTTGCACGAGGCGACCGCCAAACCAGCCGCCCACAGCTCCTACACCTAAAACTCCAATCCTCATAGCTGCCACCTTACGACTTCCGTGTTGAGCGCGAAGGAAGTTGCATTCGGTTGTCCACAGGCAATCCGGGCTATCCCCAAATGTGAAAATTGGACTTGAATTACTACCTTGTCAAAACTATGTAAAGCGGAGTAGGGTCGAAATCAATAGATATCAACCCAGGGTTGTTACTCTTTTGAGGCAAGACCTGAGGCCCACAGTTTGTGGTGCCTCGGGTCTTTTTGCGTTTAACGGCCCTGCTTACTGTGAAGGAAGGTCACGATGGGGTCGTCAAAAGATTCCAGCGCGAGGGCAATAGTTGAAAACCTCGGTGGACCCGGAAACATCACAAGCATGACGCACTGTGCGACGCGTCTGCGTTTTGAACTCGGTGATGTCTCCAAGATTAACGAGGACAAGATTGACAAGGTGCCGGGCGTACTCGGTGTCGTTCACCAGGGCGATAACCGCTACCAGGTCATCTGTGGCGGTGGCGTCGAATCGATGTACACGGCAATTAAGCATCTACCGGAAATGAAGGGCGCCGGCGCAGTCGCCACTAAGTCCGACGCAGACGTTAAGGCAGAAGCTCGCTCGAAGGCACGCGGCAAGTACTCCTGGTTGGACAACTTCTTCGAGTACCTCTCCGATTCGTTCCGCCCAATCCTGGGTGTGCTGTTGGGCGCATCGCTGATTATCGCTATTGCCGCGGTTCTCGACGGTCTGAACATCGTCGACTTCCGCGCTGAGGATAAGTCCGCTACTTGGATCTTTGTTGACGCCATGTGGCGCAGCGTCTTCTACTTCCTGCCAATCATGGTCGCCTACAACGCAGCGAAGAAGCTGCGGGTAGATCCATGGCTGGGCGCAGCCATCATGGCTGCCCTAATGACGCCGGAGTTTATGAGTCTGCAGGATACCGATCGCTTCTCGGACACCATCAAGACAGTCAACGAGGAACTCGGTACCGAAACTTTCACCGCCAACATCTTCGGCCTGCCAATGCAGCTCAATGACTACGGCGGACAGGTCTTTGTACCGCTGATCATGGTCGCCATCCTGGCAGTGGTCTACCACGGTTTGAAGAAAATCTTCCCGGAGAATGTGCAGATGGTCTTCGTTCCGTTTATCTCCATGTTGATTATGATTCCGCTGACCGCTTTCCTCATCGGCCCACTGGGAATCTGGCTGGGTAACGGCATCGGCTCCGGCCTGGCATGGATGAACTCGAACGCACCGTTTGTGTTCGCAATTCTCATCCCGATGCTCTACCCGTTCCTGGTGCCACTGGGTCTGCACTGGCCACTGAATGCGCTGATGCTGGTCAATATCCAGACTCTCGGCTACGACTTCATCCAAGGCCCGATGGGTGCCTGGAACTTCGCCTGCTTCGGAGCAACTGCCGGTGTGCTGGTTCTTTCCATGCGCGACCACGACACTCAGATGCGCCAAACTGCAACGGGTGCACTCGCTGCCGGTCTCTTCGGTGGTATCTCCGAGCCGTCCCTCTACGGTATTCACCTGCGCTTCAAGCGGATTTACCCGCGCATGCTGCTCGGCTGTTTCGCCGGCGGTCTGACTATCGCCATCCTGTCGGCTCCGTTCGGTGGTGTGACAACCAACGCTTTCGTCTTCACCTCCCTCATCACCACTGTCGTGTTCAAACCGATGTGGGTCTACCTGATTTCCGTCGCCGTGGCATTCTTCGTCGCCATGTTCGCCATCATTCTCACCGACTACCGCACGCCGGAAGAGAAGGCTGAGGCCGAGGCCGCACGCGCCGCAGAGCTTGACGACGAGCCCAGCGACGCCACCCCACACGCTGCCACCAGTGGCTCCGATTCGGCTCCAGCTGAGGCTTCCGGTGACGCTGGTACCAACGCCGAGGCTGCCGCACCGGCTGCTGCGGCAGCTGGCGCCGGTGGTGTCGCAACTGCCGTTGATACCAAGCCTGTACAGGTGCAGGCCCCGGTTGCCGGTGAGGTTGTCAGCCTTGCTGAGGCCGGCGACGCGGTCTTTGCCTCCGGTGCTCTCGGTGACGGTGTCGGTATCAAGCCGACCAGTTCTACCGTGGTCGCACCCGTATCGGGCACGTTGATGACTGTGGCAAAGACCGGTCACGCCTTCGGTATTAAGACCGATGACGGTGTAGAGGTACTCGTCCACGTCGGTATCGACACGGTCAAGATGGCCGGTGAAGGCTTCGATGTCCAGGTTTCCAAGAAGCAGCACGTCGAGGCCGGCGATGTTCTTGCCGAGGTCGATTTCGACAAGGTCAAGGAAGCTGGCTACCCAACCACGACACTGATGACCATCACCAATACCAAGAAGCTAACCAAGGTTTCCCCGGTCACCGGCATCTCTGTCCAAGCCGGCGACATGGTCATCGAGGTTCAGCCATAATTGATTTCTAGAAGGCATACCGGCCTGAAATCCCTCAACTTATGGAGGAGTTCACGGTTACCGACATGGAAATCCTGAGAGTATTCAATAACAACGTGGTCCTGGCCAAGGACGCGACCGGCGAGAAAATCATCACCGGCCGCGGAATTGGGTTCAAGGCTCGCCCGGGACAGCCGGTTGATTCGAGCAAAGTAGTCCGAATCTTCGTCCCGGCAGAAGGCCGCGATCCGGACCATATTGCCACGATGCTCACAGAAATTCCGCTGGCTCACATGACTCTTGTGACCGATGCGGTAACCGCAGCCGGCCTGCCGGAATCAATGACGAAGAACGCTTCCCTCCTTGTGGCGTTGGCCGATCACATTGGTTTCGCCATCATGAGGGCAGCTAACGGGCAGCGAGCCGATTACCCGCTGCTCGCGGAAGTCAGCCAACTTTATAGTGAAGAATACGCGCAGGCGCAGGCGATTTTGTCGCATATCAATCGCGCCCTCAATGACCGTCGTATAGCGCCATTGCCCCGCCCAGAAGCGGTGGCGATTACGTTACACCTGGTCAATGCTGGTTTTTCTACGGGTGATTTGAGCTTCACCTACACCATGACGGGCGTGCTGCAGCAGCTGCTCACAATCATTGAAAGTGATTTTGGTATCACGCTGGAGCCAGAGACTGTCAATGTAGGGCGCTTCATCACGCACCTGCGCTACTTGTTCGTCCGGATTGCCAAGCATGAGCAGTTGAAAGATCACTCCTCCGCTATTGGCCAGGCCATCCGTGACTCCGCCCCAGAGGCGTTTCGCTGCGCACAGCGTATCTCCGCAGTCATTGAACTGCGTCTGGGGTCGGGGCTGACGGAAGACGAAGTTTCCTACCTCACCCTGCACATTGCACGCATTGTGCAGGCAGCGGCTGTATCTCCCACCGCCTCCAGGGCTTCCCGGAGCGTGCGCGACGTTGATGACAAGCAAGCACCAGCGGGCGGCGCACTCGCGGTGGGGTGTACAGGCACTGTGCCTGAGTCAGAAAATTTCACATATTCGACCCGAAAGGATTCAACCATGATTACTCGTACCGCTACCATCGGTTCCTCCGTAGGCCTGCACGCTCGCCCGGCTTCCCTGTTCACTCAGGCTGCTGCTGAGTACGACTACGACATTGTCATTTCCCTTGACGACGAAGAGGCCGATGCCGCCTCGATCCTGGAGGTCATGACCCTCGGCGCTAAGCACGGCGACGAAGTCACGCTGAGCTGCGAGGACGACTCCGCAGCTGCAGCTCTGGACGAGCTTGCAGCCATGCTCGAGCGCGACCTTGATGCCGAGTAAGCCCAGCTAGAACGCTCCTGGATAACACCACGGCACACCACGACCGACGAGTATCCCCGCAGAGGTCCCGAAAAGGAGATCGGAAGCAATGAACGAGCAGCACACTGTCATCTATGGCATCGGTGTCTCGACCGGTACGGCCAGCGCTGAAGTAGTAAAGGTACTCCCCGCCCCGGGAGTTGATACTCAAGAGCCGTCGTCGACCGATCCCGTCGCCGATGGTGAGCGCGTCCGCGCGGCGATGGCCAACGTCGCAGAGTCGCTGAAGAAGCAGGCTGAGCACTCCAGCCCGCAGGCACGTCCGATTCTGGAGGCCACTGCGCAACTGGCTTCCGATAGGGCGCTCGCCAAGGCCGTGGTGAAGAAACTCAAGGCGGGTTCCGGCGTCACCCAGGCCGTTCACGATGCCGTTGAGGACTACGCGCAGCTCCTAACCAGTCTCGGTGGCTACATGGCTGAACGTGTCACCGACCTCTACGATGTTCGCGACCGCACAATTTGCGAGCTGCGTGGCCTGCCAAAACCGGGCGTCCCGGATGTCTCCACCCCAACTATTCTGCTTGCCGACGATCTCGCGCCCGCCGAAACCGTGGGTCTTGACCCCGAGTTGGTCGTAGGCATTGCCACCGCTGGTGGCGGGCCGACCAGTCACACGGCTATCCTCGCAGCACAGCTGGGCATTCCAGCCGTCGTTAAGGCGAAGGGCGTCATGGAACTCGAGGCCGGAACCTTCGTCGCCATTGACGGCGGCGCCGGTGAGGTGATTGCGAATCCGACCGCCGATGAGGTCGCCGCGTTGGAAGAGCGCGCTCGACGCCGGGAAGCAGCCCTAGCGCAGTCTGTGGGCGCAGGCAAGACCGCTGATGGTTACCCGGTGAATCTGCTGGCCAACATTGGTACCGCGGAAGATGGTGAGTCTGCGGCAGCGCAGGATAATGAGGGCACCGGCCTGTTCCGTACTGAGTTCCTTTTCCTCGACCGCGACAAGGCTCCGAGTTTGGAGGAACAAACGGAAACCTACACTCGTGTGCTGAAGGCATTCGGTGAGCGACGCGTGGTTGTGCGCACGCTGGATGCGGGTGCGGATAAGCCGCTGAGCTTTGCCGACCTAGGCGAGGAAGAAAACCCGGCGCTGGGTCGCCGCGGACTGCGCCTGTCGCAGGCTCGGGAAGATTTGCTGGATACGCAGCTGGATGCACTCGCCGCTGCGTTTGACGCCACCGGGCGCAAGGCTGACCTACGGGTTATGGCTCCGATGATCGCAACGGTCGAAGAAACAAAGTGGTTTGCGGACAAAGCGCGTGAGCGTGGCCTGCCGAAGGTCGGCATCATGATTGAGGTCCCCGCAGCAGCGATTCGTGCGAAGCAGCTGCTGTCCATTGTGGACTTTGCCTCCATTGGTACTAACGACTTGTCGCAGTACACTATGGCGGCCGACCGTATGCAGGGGGCTCTGGCGGATTTCCTATCTCCATGGCAGCCGGCTGTGCTGCAAATGATTAAGTCCGCATGCAAGGGCGGCAATGCTACCGGCAAGCCCATTAGTGTCTGCGGTGAAGCCGGCGGTGACCCGCTGCTGGCACTGGTCCTGGTGGGCCTCGGCGTGAGCTCGCTGTCCATGGCTTCCAAGAAGGTGCCGGCCGTCCGCGCCGCTCTCCGCCTCCACGACCGCGCTACCTGCCAGCAGATGGCAGCATACGCTGTCGATGCCGAAACTGCGGCCGATGCGAAGGCCGCAGTGACCGCGCTGGTGGATCCGAAGGTGAAGGATCTGCTGTAGAGCGACGGAATTAGCACTAAGCCTGGCGTACACACGCTGTCAGCGTAAACGTGTGCGCCAGGCTCTTTCTCTTATGTTCGCTGCCCCATCACAGGCAGCAAATTTTCTGGGAAATTTCTTGATTTTCTCTCTCTCGAACGCCCCATTAGGATAAATAGAGTGCCTTCGTCGGCACCACCAACGCCGTCGAAGCCCCTTAATAATTCCAATAAAGACGGCTCATACAAGCCGCAACTTAATTCACGCATCAGGCTCCACCCAGCCCGTGAAAATTCACAATTTCACATTAAGAGTGTCAGTTTTCGACATCGTGGCCTTTCATCTACATGGGCACACGAACTGCAATTGCGCTGTTGTAACGGGCGTTTGCGCCACCGCAGCACAGGCAACAACGGCGTCGCCACAGCAGCTTGCAGCATCGCCCTTGACCTTACGGGCGACACTAATTTAGAAAGAACACAATTCTCATGACCAAGTCGAGCGGAGTGGAGTCCCCGAAGTCTTTCGCTTCCATTATCGTTGTTACAGCTCTCATGCTGTTTTCGATGTTCTTCGGCGCGGGCAACCTCATCTTCCCGCCGAAGCTCGGAGTGGATTCCGGTACCAATTTTGGCCCCTCAATCACCGGCTTCCTGCTCACCGGTGTGGCGTTGCCAGTTCTGGCCATCATCGCCATCGCCATTTCAGGCAACAACCTGCGTGACCTAGCGTTTCGCGCGGGCCGCATCTTTTCCTTAGGCTTCCCGGTAATCGCATACCTTTCCATCGGTGCTTTCTACGCTCTGCCGCGTACCGGTGCCGTGTCGTACGAAACCGGTGTCCAGCCGATTTTCGGCAGTGATTCACTGGCCGTCGCTGCGGCCTTCTACTTTGTTTTCTTCGGTATCGCCTTAGCACTTGCGTGGAATCCGAATGAAATTGTGTCCAAACTGGGCAAGATCCTCACCCCGGCTCTGCTAATTCTCTTGGTTGTATTGGTTGGAATGTCGGCATTCAAATTCGATGCCGCTCCGGCTGCGCCAATTGAGAAGTACTCCTCTACCCCATTTGCCTCCGGCCTGGTCGAGGGCTACCTCACAATGGACTCCATCGCCGGCCTGGCATTCGGCATCATTGTCATTTCTGCCCTCCGCGTCAGCGGTGTCCCAGAGGGCAAGCGTATGGTTCGCGGCACAATGATCTCAGGCCTGTTCGCCGGCATTTTGCTGGCCATCATCTACTTGGGTCTGGGCTATGTCGGCCAGGTGCTGCCGAATGCCGCCTCCTTCGATAACGGCTCGGGCATTCTCGCAGAGGCTTCCAAGCTGGCCATGGGCCAGGTCGGACAAATCGTCTTCGGCCTCATCGTTCTGCTCGCATGTATGACCACGGCTGTCGGCCTGATTGCCGCCACCAGCGAGTTCTTCAACCTGCTACTTCCGGGCATCAGTTACAAGGCATGGGCGATTATCTTCACGGTCATGTCCTTCGTAATGGCAACACAGGGGCTGTCTCAGGTACTGGCGATTGCCGCGCCAATCATCACCTTTATTTACCCGCCGGCTATCACGCTGATTGCACTGACTCTTCTCGACCCGGTCATTTCCTACTCCTTCAAGCTGCATTACACCTACCGCCTGGGCGTCTGGGTTGCCACCATCTGGTCGGGTATCTCGGTGCTCTCCGGTTTGGGTGTCGGTGGTTCTGCTTTGGCGGACTTCCTCAGTCTCGTACCTGGTCAGACCATCGAGTTCGGATGGTTCCTGCCAACTCTGGCAGCGACGGTAATTGGTTACGCAATTGACGTCGTCACGCGAAAGCAGCGCGCAAATCGCCCGGCGAGTGTGCTTGCCGACGAGACCGTTGCAGAAGAGGTAGCCGAAAAGGCGTAAAACCACACCCGGTTATTTGCGTTGCATAACGTAAATACCGCACGCTAGAGAAGTAAATTCCATCCGAACAAGGATTGACTATGAGTACCCGAATGCGTTTTACGCAAACGCTCCTATTCCGCGTTATTGTCGCGATTATTCTGGGCATTGTCTGCAGCTTTTTCTTCCCGGAATGGCTGGCTCGAATTTTTGTCACTTTCAATGGCCTCTTTGGTAACTTCCTGGGCTTCTTTATCCCGGTGCTGATTTTTGCCCTCATCACGCCGGCGATTGCCAGCCTGGGCCGCGGCGCCGGAAAGTGGCTGGGTATTACCACTGCTATCGCCTACGGCTCGACGGTGTTTTCAGGCTTGCTGGCCTACGCCGCCACCCAGGGGCTCTACCCTTGGCTGCTCGGCGCTGACCAAGCCGGCGCATCGGTGGATATTGATGAGGGCGCGCTGGAGAGCTTCTTCAATGTGGAGATGCCACCGCCGTTTGACGTCATGACCGCCCTGTTGCTGGCTTTCACGGTCGGTGTGGCGATGACCACCGTGAAGTCGGACTCGCTCTACCGCGGTGCGACGCAGCTGCGCGACGTGATTATGAAGATCATCTCGGCGTTTATCATCCCGCTGCTGCCGATTTACATCTTTGGCATGTTCCTGTCTATGGGCATGAACGGCAACCTGACCACGACGCTGTCGATGTTCTTCAAGGTGCTGCTTCTGGCAGTCATCGGCACCGTGCTCCTGTTGGCAATCCAGTTCTCCATCGCTGGCGCCATCGCTGGCCGTAGCCCGTGGACGTCCCTGAAGAACATGCTGCCGGCTTACGTCACCGCACTCGGCACCTCCTCCTCGGCCGCTACCATTCCGGTGACGTACAAGGCCGCGCTGAAGAATGGTGTCTCGGAGAAGGTCGCTGGCTTTACCGTGCCGCTGTGCGCAACCATCCACCTGGCCGGTTCGATGATGAAGATCACGCTGTTCGCGTTTGCGGTGATGTTCATGGCGGACAAGCCGCTTTCGCCGGGCATGGCCATCGGCTTCATTCTCACTTTGGGTATCACCATGATTGCGGCTCCGGGCGTTCCGGGTGGCGCAATTATGGCCGCGGTCGGTGTGCTGCAGTCCATGCTGGGCTTCGATCAGGAGCAGGTCGCTTTGATGATTGCCGCCTACATCGCCATCGACTCCTTCGGTACCGCATGTAATGTCACTGGTGACGGTGCAATTGCCATGATTGTTAACCGCTTTGCCAAGGATGATGTCATCGACCGTTCCGAAGAGCTCAGCTTCGACGCTGAAGAGGCCAATTCCGCATCTTCCACAACCGAGGCCTAACTGGCTTCGGTGCATATGTAAAAATTAAAGAAAACATCCACCGGTCAACCCCGTCGCAATCTTTCAAAAGGCCTTCTTATGGGCCGATGCGGCGGGTGTTGGCATACATGTAAGGGGCCCGCCTTGGACTTCATTTCGACTCGCGACCCAGAGCGCACGCCGCACAAGTTCTCAGACATTCTCCTGGGAGGTCTCGCTAACGACGGTGGCCTCTACCTGCCGGTCGAGTACCCACAGGTTGACGATGCCACTTTGACGCGTTGGCGCTCCGTGCTTGTCGACGACGGTTACGCAGCCTTGGCTGCAGAGGTCGTCAGCCTTTTTGTGGACGACATTCCACTGGAGGATTTGCGCGGTATCTGTGCACGGGCGTACACCTACCCGAAGTTCTCCGATCCGGATATTGTGCCGGTGACGAAGCTGGAAGATCAGCTCTACATCGGTCACTTGTCCATGGGCCCCACAGCGGCATTCAAGGATATGGCGATGCAGCTGCTCGGTGAGTTCTTCGAGTATGAACTGGCTCGTCGTGGCGAGACCCTGAACATCCTCGGCGCCACCTCTGGTGACACGGGTTCCTCGGCCGAGTATGCAATGCGCGGCCGTGAGGGAATCAGCGTGTTCATGCTAACTCCGGCTGGTCGAATGACCGCGTTCCAGCAGGCTCAGATGTTTGGTCTGCAGGATGCCAACATTCACAACGTCGCCCTCGACGGTGTCTTCGACGATTGCCAGGACATCGTTAAGGCGGTCTCCGGTGACTTGGAGTACAAGGCCAGCCGCCACATTGGCGCAGTCAACTCCATCAACTGGGCTCGCCTGATGGCTCAGATCGTGTACTACGTCTCCTCGTGGATTCGTGTCACTGGCGGCAACGGTGCTGAGGCGAACAACGCGCAGAAGGTCAGCTTCAGTGTGCCGACCGGCAACTTCGGTGATATTTGCGCCGGCCATATTGCGCGCCAGATGGGTGTGCCAATTGACCGCCTGATTGTGGCTACCAATGAAAACGATGTCTTGGATGAGTTCTTCCGCACGGGTGCCTACCGCGTGCGCAGCGCTGCGGAGACTCAGGCTACCTCTTCCCCATCGATGGATATCTCCCGCGCGTCTAACTTCGAGCGTTTCATCTTCGATCTGCTGGGGCGCGATGCTGAGCGCACTGCAGACCTCTTTGGTGTCAAGGTCAAGGAGGGCGGCTTCTCTCTTACTGCTGATCCGATCTTCCCGGAGGCTTCTGCCCAGTACGGTTTCCTCTCCGGTCGCTCGACTCACGCTGACCGCGTCGAGACCATCAAGGACTGCTGGGAGCGCCTAGAGGTCATGGTCGATCCGCACACCGCTGACGGCATCCACGTCGCCCGCGGCCTGGTAGACCAGGTATCCACCCCAATTGTCTGCCTGGAGACCGCTCTGCCGGTAAAGTTCTCCGAGACCATCCTGGAGGCCACCGGACGCGAGCCGGACTGCCCGGAGCGTTTCGCGGACATCATGAATGCCCCGCGCCGCGTTACTGAGCTGCCGAATGATGTCGATGTGGTGAAGAAGTTCATCGACGACAACGTGGCTTAAAACCGGGCATAGCCCAACCTCCCCCCCATCCGCGCAGCAGCGATGTGGAATAGTGCCCTCTTTTTTAAGGGCAAACGGCATTATCTTGGGCTATAGGGCTGTTATTACCCCCGTGATTACCTCACAATTGTTCACATGAGTTTCACTCGAGTTAATAGCCGTCCTATGCCCCACGCGCCCGCATCTTCCCCGCAGGAAGGTTCCCAAAAGACAACCACGGTCTCGCGGGCGCTGGCCGACACACTGGCCCAGCACTGCGACCACTGCTTCGGTCTCATCGGCAACGCGAACTCCCACTTCACGTCAGCCCTTACTGAATCGGGATTCGGCTACTCCTCCGTCCGACACGAATCGGCTGCTGTCGGGGCCGCCGATGCATTCCACCGTGCAGGTGGAGGGCTTGCCATCGCGACCGCCACTTGCGGCGCAGGATTTACCAATGCGCTAACCACTCTGGCCGAGGCTCGAGTAGCCCGTATTCCGCTAATTTTTGTCGTCGGCACGCACCCGGAACGCCCACGTCCCTTTGACCTTAATCAGGCGGCGCTCCTCGACGCCCTCGACGTCTGTCATCGCACCGTTACTCCCGAGTCCGCGCTTGACGACGCAAACTTTGCGGTCCAGCACGCACTGAGTTCTCGGCAGCCTGTCGTGCTGCTGCTCCCCTATGACATCCAAGAAGCACCGATTACGGCATCTGCGTCTGAAACACAGTCGACTAATCAGGAGCATCTGCACACCGGCCGACCAGAATGGTTGGAGTCAACTGTCGCGTCGCTGGCCGAGGAACTGCAAACTGCCCGTCGCCCACTCATTATTGCTGGTAGAGGTGTGTTGCTCTCTGGTACCGCAGATCTAGTTCGCCGCATCGGGGACGGTGCGGGGGCACTGTTTATGCACTCAGCGATGGCTCGTCATGTGCTTTCCAGTCCGTGGCAGATTGGCACCGTGGGCGGTTTTGCGCACGCGTGGCAGGTGGAGCTAGCTCGACAGGCCGATGTGGTGCTGTTCCTGGGAGCAAGCTTCAACGCTTTCCAAAACCGTGGCGGCAACATGTTTGCACCGGACGCGAAGATTATCCAGGTTGTCGACGAGCCCCATCCCGCTGCTCAGCCGTCGGTGACACCGCTATTGGCTAAGTTGGAGGAACTTCTGCCCGTACTGGCAGAGCAGCTGGAGAAGTCCCGGGGGTCGTCGTCAAGCACATGGCGTGCGGAGTTGAAGACACTGCCGACGACAGCGGAGGTCGAGTCGCTGACGTGCGCGGATGGCCGGTTGGATCCGCGGGCGTGCCTGCAGTATCTGAATCGTATCCTGCCCAATCAGCGCGCTGTGTGTACTGACGGTGGCCATTTCCTGGGGTGGGTTCCGAAATATCTTGATGTGCCTGGTCCGCAGCAGCAAGTGATTGTGGGCACGGCGATTCAGTCAATTGGTTTGGGCATGGGGTCACTTGTCGGCCTCGCGGCGGCACGCCCCAAGGACTATTGCGTGCTAGTCGCCGGTGACGGTGGCGGCACGATGGGTATTGCGGATTTACCTGCGGCGATTGAGCAGCTGCGGCGTGGTCGTGGCGGTTGCGTGGTGTTCATTAACGATGCTGCCTATGGCGCGGAGCTGCACCAGTTTGGCGATGTCGGGTTGGACACCTCGTCCATGGAGATTGCCGACTACGACTTCGCCGCAGTCGGACGTGCCTATGGCGCTCACGGTTTCAGTGTCGGCGAACCTGAGGACTTTGCCCAACTCGACGCCTACTTCCATGACGTTTCCAACTCCGATGAGGCTTCCGTTGCCGTAATTGATTTCAAGGTCTCACGGCTGGTGGTCGCGGACTTCGTGAAGGAAGTTCTGGCTAAGGCACAAAGGTAGTTTGCCGCAGGCATGATCGGGGCCATCTAGGCCCCGGTGCGACCCCTCTTCAGGCCGGTTGGTTGATGGGGTCTACAATGTGGCGAGTGGTAAAGCAGCGTAACGGTAAAGATAAGATTTCATCAACAGATCAGCCCGCCACAGCGGTGGCAAAGGACCCGCGCGAGCACGTCACTGGCCGCGCGATTGCCGTCTGGCTGGCGGCGCTGATTACCTACATCGTTGCCATCGTCGGCCGCACCTCCATGGGTGTCGCTGGCGTCGAGGCGCTCGATCGCTTCCATATCAACGCCTCCCAACTCGCGCTGTTCACCGCCGTGCAGGTTGGCGTCTACGCCCTGGCGCAGATTCCGACGGGCATCATCATTGACCGCGTCGGCGCCAAGAAAACGATGGTCGTGGGCGCACTGATCATGGCGCTAGGCCAGGTCATCATCGCGTTTACGACATCGTATCCGCTGGCTGTCATCGCTCGTGTGTTCATCGGCGCCGGCGATGCCACCGCATTCCTCGGTGCGATGCGACTGCTTCCCGCGTGGTTCCCACTGCGCGTCACTCCGCTGTTCACGCAGCTCACGGCTGGTCTTGGCCAGCTCGGCCAGTTCATCTCTGCGGTCCCGTTCCTCGCGATTCTGCACGCCGCGGGGTGGGTGCCCGCGTTCTTGTCGCTGAGCACCGCGGGTCTTCTCATCGCTATCGTAGGCATGATCGCGCTTGCCGACGTCCCGGAGAACTCCTCCACAGCCAAGATGTCACTTCGTAAACGCCGCGCCGCCGAGAAGGCCGCGAAAACGGCTGCCGATGGCGGAGCCTCTGCCGCAGCCGATGAGAAACTAACTATCGGCCAGACTCTGAAGATTGTGACCACTCACCCGGTGTGCTGGCAGGGTTTCTTCACTCACTGGACTGGTTTGATGCATCAGTGCATCTTCACATTGCTGTGGGGCATGCCTCTGATGATGCTAGGTATGGGTCTTAAGCCCTCCGAGGCCAGTGTGGTGCTGGTCGTTAACACGCTGTCAGTAATTATCGCCGGGCCGTTGATGGGCATGGTCTCGGCACGCACCGGCCGCGACCGTATCAAGGTTGTTGTCGCAATCGCGTTTATCAACATGGCCGTCTGGCTTGTGTTCCTGGCACCGAGCAACCCACCAGCGTACTGGGCAATTATCGTAGTCAACATCCTAATGGCCGGTCTTGGTGCAATGTCCAACTTCGGCTTTGACTCAGTGCGCGAAGAGGTCGATCGCAAGGTACTCGCCACCGGCACTGGGTTGGCGAATATGGGCGGTTTTGTGGCCACCATGCTCGCTGCACAAGGTGTCGGCTTCCTGCTGGATATTGCAGCTCCCGATGGAAATTACACCTGGGAGACCTTCCGCATTGGCTGGTTGGCTGTCGTCGGTGTGTGGGTGATTGGTTTCGTTGGCCTGCTGGTTGCAAAGCGTGCGGCGGCACGCTTTGTCGCCCAGCAGAGCCGTTTTGAGCTGGAACCTACGGAGTAGGAACTACAGGAAGTCGAGAGACGGAGCGGCTAGAACAGCGAAAGCTGCTCTGGTCCTTCCAGTCCCTCCGAGTCATCCGAGTCCTCCGATCGCCCAGAGGAGTCTGCGCGGCCGCTATCCGCCGTGCGTTCGCTGCCATCGGTCTGAGCACCATGGGAAGCGCGCTCACCGGTGTCAGTTTCGGAGGCTGCGTTCTCCGGGACGTCGTCAAGCGAAGGCGTTGATGCTACGGCCTCACGCTCATACATTTCCTGCAGCTTCTCGGTCTTGGTAATGCGGACTAGCTCGGCGTAGATGACCAGCTTCATAGAACTATTGACCAGTGGCCCCAGCTGGGAAAACAGGACATCGACGTCGCCGTCAACCGCGAGGCAAGCGCGACGCAGGCTCTCCTCGGAAATAATCCAGCGAGAAGTTTCCGCGCAGGTTTCGCGGTCGCCGATGAAGTCCAACGCGAGGGCAACCTGGTTGCTGGCGACGCCATCCAATGTGGCAGCCAGGCGCTCGTTAGGTGCGGCATCCTTGAACAGGCGGGCAATCTGGACTGCCTCCGCCGTCGGCACCTGGCCAGCGGCATACTCAGCGATGAGTTCGGCCATGCGCTGAGCACCGACGTGCTGATCAGTCAGCCAGATGTCGTGCAAGGCATACATGATGGCCATGGCTTGCCAGGAGGCGTGCCCATGATAGAGAATACCCAAGATGCCGGCCTGCTCCAGCAGCCAACCGACCATCGCTTCCCCATCGGCGCCATTGCGAGCGCAGAGGTTGTCGACATTCCAAGCCATATGCCCTTCGACGCAGCAGCCATAGAACTTCTGATCTTCCTCCAGCTGCGCGGCCAGTGACACTACTTCACGCGCGGCATACGGGTAGCCGTAGGCAAGGGTGGCATGCGACAGATCATCGACGCCCATGGTCACCCACGGAAACTCGCCGTGCCACGGACCGCGACCAACGAGGAAGCCCGCCGCGAGATACGCCCATCGGGTCGAGGCATCAGCGTTGTACCAGTACTGCAGTGCGCGCGGCGTCGGATGCCCGCTGTCAGCGTGAATCAATCCCGCGTTGACCAGCATCTCCACAATCCAGGGCGCCGCGAAAGCACTCGCCCCTATTGACGCTGCGAAGTCCTGAATCCACAGCAGGCTCGATTCCTCATACATGTGCAACGGGTCCTTCAGACGTCCGTCGCCGCTGCCCGCAGCATCCATAAACGCCGAAGCAAACGCCACCGCAGCCACCGAAGCTTCGGTCAATTCCTTTGACTCCAGCGTTGCCGGGAAAGACTCCGTCGGATGCGGCTTACGAATCGAC
Source organism: Corynebacterium sp. HMSC075F02 (assembly GCF_001838335.1). NCBI lineage: Bacteria > Bacillati > Actinomycetota > Actinomycetes > Mycobacteriales > Corynebacteriaceae > Corynebacterium > Corynebacterium sp. HMSC075F02. The sequence continues at coordinate 106,525 of NZ_KV836312.1, forward strand.
CACATGTCGCCCTTGAGCGCCAACGCGACTGCGCCCACCAGGCGGGCAACCACTGTCGATTCGTTGCGTGCTTCCGATTCTTGCTCAAATGTCGGCATCGCCGGTTCTTCTAGCACAGTCAGCAGCAGACGCTCTTCGGCCCAGCGCACCGCGTCGGCACGTAGTTCAGACCACATATAGGAGGGCAAGTACTTCTCGTCGGTTGCCATCCAGCGCAGCTCATTGCGAATATCCACCGGAGCTGTCATCACCAGAGCCCGCACCTTCACCGGATCGCAGAGGAAGCCTGCAATGAGCTCCACCTGGCGAGCCTGCACATTCCGCACCGTTAAATCGCTGGCGTTCAGGGCTCGCGGTGTGCCCTCTCCCGGCGCGTTATCCGGCTCCAGCCCCATGCGCTCCATACGGCGACTCAGCACATCCGCTGGCATATTCGCCACTAAGTCGGCGACGCGGAAGCTAAGGCTCGGTTCCGCCGGGAACACCTCCGAAATATGTGGCGGCACATGCCACACGCCCGCCGGTTCCTCCCACACGAGCCCCTGGCGCTGGCCACGGCGTAGCACATGCTCAAGCTGCTGCTTGCCGACGCGACGACGCTTGCGGTCAACGCCCTTCGGCGTATCGTGCGCCATCACGTCCGCATCCGATGCCCAATAGGCCACTTCTGTGAGGGTATCCAGCGATGCGGAATCCTCCAGAATATGAACCAAGTGGGCCACATCGAGAACATCGGGATCACAAAAAGACAGCGCCGTATGCGCTGAATCCTGTGACATCAGCAATTCCACCGCCTCTTGCCCAGCAGCTGAGGTATCAGCGGCTGGGCACGTGCGGCTCAATAAAAAACGCAGGTCAGTGCCATCGAGGTTGAGAATGAAATCCTCATACCTAGGGCGTACCGAGTAATCGACGTTGCGTTCCATAGCCCACCATTATGCCCGGTCGCCGTGCTAAGACAAAGGCTGCACCCCGCTGCCACATATTGAGCCTCGCAGCGAGGTGCGGCAGACCTCTGCCCGGCCTACTCGTGGTCGGGGTTCTCCTCACCCCAAAACACACGATTGACGACACGGCTGGAGTGACGAGTCAGACGCAAATAGTGCTCAATAAAACCGTTGGAATCCGATGCCTCCCACCCCGCCGCACCGGCGACCTGAGTCAGCTGACGCCCCGGCTGGGGCAGCTGATCCGTGCGCTTACCACGGGTGAGCACCAGCGCATTGCGAGCATTCGTCGCCATCAGCCAGGCATCCCGAAGTGCGTCGGTATCCTCCGCATCTAGAATTCCGCGGTCTTTCAGCACTTCCAGACACTCCAGCGTCGACGTGTTGTGCAACTCCGGCACCTCGTGGGCATGCAGCATGATTAGCAGCTGCACAGTCCATTCGATATCGGTCAGTGCACCGGAACCGAGTTTGGTGTGGGTACGGCGATCGGCTCCGCGAGGCAGTCGCTCGGAATCAACACGCGCTTTCATACGACGGACATCGCGGACCATCTTGGCATCAGCTCCGCCCTGTGGGTACCTCAGCGGATCGATGGCCTTAAGGAAGCGGGTGCCCAGGTCTTTGTCGCCGGCAATCCAGGTAGCCCGTAGCAGTGCCTGAATCTCCCAGGTTTCACCCCAGCGCTCGTAGTAGGTCACATAGGAATCCAGGGTCCTGACAATCGGGCCCGAGCGTCCTTCTGGGCGCAGGTCCACGTCGACCTCCAATGGCGGGTCCTGGCTTGGCTTTGCCAGCCGACGACGCAACGAGTCACAAATCCTGGTTGCCCACTTGACCGCCTCGGAATCGTCGACAAGCGGCGCTCCATCGGCGTCCTTGCGGGGTTCACAGATGAACATCACGTCGGCATCGGAGCCGTAGCCCAGTTCAGCACCGCCGAGTCGCCCCATACCGATTACGGAGATAATGCCCGGGACCTCCGAGTCAGGATGCTCCAGCGACCACGCACGGATTTCGGCGGCGAGGGCAGCTTCGAGTACGTTGTCCCACACCATCGACAGAGAATGACAGACCTCTTGCACATCCATCAGTCCGAAGAGATCTGCGGAGGCAATGCGCGCGAGCTCTGCACGGCGCAACGCACGTGCCACACCAATGGCCTTAGCTGGACTGTTGTGACGAGCAGCCGCTGCGACCAGCGCACGCCCGACTGCATCGGAGTCGGTATTCAGTAGCTTCGGCCCGGACGCGCCGTCGCCGAACCGTTTAATTACGTCCGGCGCACTCATAATCAGATCAGACGCGTACGGCGAAGAACCGAGCACCCGCATCAACCGCTGGCCGACGACGCCCTCATCGCGCAGCGTACGCAGGAACCACGTTTCGTCGTGGAGCTTCTCAGAGAGCTTGCGATAATTGAGCAGACCCGCGTCGGGGTCTGGCGTCGACGATAGCCACTCCATCAGCGTCGGTAGCAGCATCGCCTGAATACGCGACTTGCGCGAGGTGCCCGCCGCCAGCGCAGAAAGATGCTCGTAGGCGCGATCCGGGTACTGATAGCCCAGCGCGGCCAGCTGGCGCTTTGCCGCATCGGCCGATAGCTGCAGGGTTCCAATGTCCTGCTCCACCACGGAGTTCAGCAGTGGACGGTAGAAAAGCTTGTTGTGCAGGGAGCGGATCTGTGAGCTGGCCAGTCGAACCTGCTTGGCCAGCGGTTTGCTGGCATCGGTGCCGCCCTCACCGACGATGCCAGAGGCGCGACCGAGCCACTGAAGAGCTTCGGTGTCGTCGTCGGCAGGCAACAAATGCGTCCGCCGCATCTTTTGCAGCTGCAGGCGGTGCTCCAGCAGACGGACGAACTCGTAGGCGTTAATCAGCGCGGCACCGTCTTCGCGACCGATATAGCCAGCCTCGACAAGTGCGTCGAGTGCCATCACAGTTGGCAGCACGCGGAGGCTATCGTCATAGCGACCATGGACCAGCTGCAGCAGCTGCACCGCGAACTCGACATCACGCAGACCACCGCGACCGAGCTTGAGCTCTCGGTAGCGAAGCTCTTCGGGGACGTTTTGGACCACACGGGCGCGCATGCGTTGAACATCATCGACGAAGGATTCCCGCTGAGAGGCGGTCCACACCATCGGAGCTAGAGCATCGATGTATTCGCGGCCCAGCTCGATATCGCCTGTCATCGGCCGCGCCTTCAGTAACGCCTGGAACTCCCAGGTTTCAGCCCACCGCTTGTAGTAGGCGACGTGGGAATCCACGGTGCGTACGAGTGCACCCGACTTACCCTCCGGTCGGAGATTCGCGTCGACCTCAAAGAAGCAGTGGCAAGAAATCCGGATAAATTCGCTGGCCAAACGGGTGGCTCGGGCATCCGCCGGCTCTGCGACGAAAATGACATCCACATCGGAGATGTAGTTCAGCTCTTCCGCACCGCACTTGCCCATGGCGATTACGGCCAGGCGTGTTGAGACCGGCGACGAAGGAAAGACCTGTTGCACCGCGACAGAGAGTGCAGCCGTCAACGCCGCATCAGCCAGATCACTGAGTGCCTCCGAGACCTGACGGAATGGGACTTGTGGCTGTCCCGGACGGCGAGGGCCCCGTGGGTACGTGCCAGCCAAGTCGTAGCACGCAATACGCATAATCAAGTCGCGGTAGGCGCACTGCATCGCAACTTCGGCCTCACGGCCGGTTAGCTTCGCACGGTACAAACCGGGGCCTTCAAGCGTGGCGGGCGCAACGACGGGGTTGCGATACTCGGGATCCTCCTGCTTTTCCAGACTGGCCTCATCAGTGAGTTCGATGACCTCGGGCACAGCCCCGACGCTGGAGAGCATCTCGCGGAACATGTCTGCCTCAGTTGGAAACTCAGCTTGGAGCAGAACCCACTTTTCTGGGTGTGCAACCAGGTGATCGCCCAGTGCACTCGAGCCGCCGAGCAGCGCAAACATACGCGTACGTAGCGGCACCTGCTCGCGCATGGCTTCATCGAGACCGGACCAGGTGGCCCAGTTCTCCAGCTTTCCCTGCTGCTCCAGCTCGTCGAGAGCGCCTTTCAGCCGCACTAGCGCCATAAGCGCCAGCTTGGGGTCGCTGGCTCCGGCAAGACCCCACAACAGATGTAGGGACTCCTCGTTGTACCACCCCAAATCTTCCAGGTCAGCCCGCGTCCGATCGTCATTACGCAAGCCCAGCGCTGCGGGCCGCGGCACTGATTGGCGAGATGTGCGAGGTCGATTCATCACCATTGAAACTGGTCACCCAAAAAACAAATTAAAGACGAAAAAGGAAGGGGGCGGTACGGGGAAACTAGTAATCCAGAGTTGTGCGCAGCTCCCACTGCGTCACCTGACGCTGGAACTCGCGCCACTCGCGCCACTTATTGAGCAGGAAGAACTCGTAGACATGGTCACCGAGAGCATCGGCCACCAGATCGGAGCGTTCCATCTCCTGCAGCGCCACCTCCAGGGATGTCGGCAAATCGCGGTAGCCCATCGCACGTCGTTCCCGCTTGGTCAACTCGGAGATGTTGTCCTCTGCCTGCTCCGGAAGCTGGTAGCCCTCCTTAATTCCCTTCAAACCGGCGGCCAAAATCACCGAGTAAGCAAGATACGGGTTACAGGCCGAGTCCAAGGAACGAATTTCCACCCGGCGCGAATGTGCCTTACCCGGTGAGTACATGGGCACACGCACGAGAGCCGAGCGGTTGGCCATGCCCCATGTCGCGGACGTCGGAGCCTCATCGCCAAATGCCGTGCGCTTGTAGGAGTTGACCCACTGATTGGTCACAGCGGAAATTTCGCTGGCGTGAGTCAGAATGCCGGCAATGAAACCCTTTGCGGTGTCGGAGAGCTGGTTTTCATCATCCGGGTCGTGGAATGCATTAGTGTCCCCTTCAAAGAGGGAAATATGAGTGTGCATGCCATTGCCCGGCAAATCCTGGAAAGGTTTCGGCATGAATGTCGCCTGCACACCGTTTTTCATTGCGATCTGCTTAATGATGTAGCGGAAAGACATCACGTTATCCGCCATAGTCAGCGGATCGGCGTAGCGCAGATCGATTTCCTGCTGACCCGGCGCATTTTCGTGATGGGAGAACTCCACAGGGATTCCCATGTCTTCCAACACCGTGATCGCTTCTTGGCGAAAGCGGGGTGCGCGGTCGTAGACCGCCTGGTCAAAGTAACCGCCATTGTCCGTTGGCACCGGCGGCTTTCCATCAGTAGCCAGGCTCTCTACTAGGAAAAACTCAATCTCCGGGTGGATGAACGCGTGGAAGCCCTCGTCGGCAAGCGCCTTAATTTGGCGGCGCAGCACCTGGCGTGGATCTGCCCACGACGGCTGACCATCGGGCATGACGATGTCGCAGAACATGCGCGCGGACGTGATTGTGTCTTCTTTATGCAGACGCGGCATGACCTGGAACGTCGAAGGATCCGGTTGCGCGATAGTGTCAGCCTCGGAAACGCGGGAAAAGCCCTCCACCGCGGAGCCATCGAAACCAATGCCCTCTTCAAAGGAGCCCTCGAGCTCAGCCGGTGCGACGGCAACGGACTTCAGATACCCCAAAATATCGGTAAACCAGAGGCGGATATAACGGATATCTTGCTCTTCGATTGCGCGGAGGACGAATTCCTGCTGACTGTTCATACTTTCCAACGTTACCCAGGTGCCCGGATTCGCGGTACACATTTTGACCATCCGGCGTGGCTAGCCAACTGCCGCGCCCGTGTCATAACCGCTGCCCTCGTGGCCTCGAATTGCGGGTGACTATGGCATGCTCTATTGACATGAGCGGAAAAAAGATTCGTCTGAATAATCTGGCCGAATGGAAGGCTGAGTCTCGCCCCTGGGCAATGCTGACTTGCTACGACTACTCCACCGCGCGCGCTTTTTCCGCCGCCGGTGTCGAGCTGCTGTTGGTCGGCGACTCTGCAGCAAACGTTGTCTACGGCTACGACACCACCACCGAGATCTCGCTGGAAGAAATGATCCCGCTTGCTCGCGGTGTCGTCCGGGGCGCTGGCAACGCACTTGTGGTTGCCGATTTACCCTTCGGCACTTACGAGGCCTCCGATGAGCAGGCCGTGCTGTCCGCCGCGAAGATGATGCGCGAAACCGGCGCACACATGATCAAGATCGAAGGTGGCGTGCGTATCGCCCCGCGCATCCGTGCGCTGGTCAACGCCGGCATTCCGGTCATGGCGCACATCGGTTTCACCCCGCAGTCCGTCAACGCGCTGTCCGGTTTCAAGGTCCAGGGGCGCGGTGCGGGGGCGGACCAGCTGCGTGCCGACGCCCATGCGGTAGCCGATGCTGGTGCCGCGGCCGTGGTCCTTGAGATGGTGCCTGCGGATCTGGCCACCGAGATTACCCGCGAGCTATCCATCCCAACCTGTGGCATTGGCGCTGGTAACCAGTGCGATGGCCAGGTTCTCGTCTGGCAGGATGCCTTTGCAGTTCCGGCCGATGGCCGCAGGCCGTCGTTTAGTTCGGTGTTCGAAGAGGTCGGCGAGATGCTGACCAAGGGAGCGAAGCAGTATGTCGACCAGGTGCACTCCCGCGAGTTCCCTACTGAGGCGCAGAACTTCTCGGGTTAGCTCTTCGATTCGGGGGTAGGATTAGTGGTTATGGCATCTAAGTCTGGTTCTAAGTCCAAAACTCCAACTGCGGCGTTGGAGGTGGAATCTAAGTTCTCAGCTACCCCAGAAGTGGTAGCCCCATCGTTCGATTTCGTTCCACAGGTTGGCTCCACCACCACTGAGGTGCGAAATCTCTCCGCGATTTACCTGGACACGGCGGACCTGCGTCTGACCCGGTCCAAGCACACTCTGCGTCGCCGCACGGGCGGCCCCGATGAGGGGTGGCATCTGAAGGCGCCGGGTACCGGCGGTCGCCTCGAATATGGCGTTGGCCTGGAAGAGGGCTCTGTTAACGGTGAAGGCCGCGATGCTGACTACATCGTGCCTACCGAGTTGCTTGCCCCCGTGCGCGCAATTGTGCGCAATCACCCGCTGCAACCAATCGCGCAGGTAGACAATGAGCGCCACGTCACCACGGTGTTTGCCCTCGATGGCACGCCCATGGCGGAGTTTGCGGATGATCACGTCACGGCGACTTCCTTCCTCGATGGCGGCGAAACCACTACTTGGCGTGAGTGGGAGATTGAGCTGCTCGGGGATTGGGCAAATCACCCGGACGGTAAGGCCGTAATGGCAGCGATGTCCAAGGTCGCTGAGGTGGCTGGCGCCGTGCCGTCGGAAAGCCCTTCGAAGTTGGCGACGGCGTTGGGTGACTCCATCGACTCCGCTCCCCTGCCGCCGGTTCCAGCGAAGCTGCCGAAGGGTACTCCGGGGCGCACTGTGGTCGATGCGCTGGCCGCTAACGTGGCCAAGATGGTCGAGTACGACCCGAAGGTACGCCGCGATGAGTTTGACTCGGTGCATCAGATGCGCGTCGCCACTCGTGAGCTGCGCAGTCATATGCAGACCTTCCACGGCATTGTTGTGGGCGATAAGGTCGCTGAACTGGAGGGCAACCTCAAGCAGCTGGCGGGTGTTCTCGGCGTGGCTCGTGACGCTGAGGTCGTCGCTATGCGCTGGGAGGAGCTGCTGGCCAATCGCGAAAGCGCCGCTTTGGGCGAGGAGCTGCGTGCGAATCTCGTCGAGGATGTCCAGAAGGACTACGACCGCGCTCATCAGCGCGTCATTTTCGCACTCAATTCAAGCGAGTACCTGCAACTTCTCGACGATCTCGATGAGTTCCTCGCCAATCCGCCAATTGCCGCAAATGCGGACGAGGCCGAGGCTGGGGAAAAGAAGTCTAAGAAGAAGGACGAATCGCTTGTCGACGGCGCGGAGAACGCAGCCGCAGAGGATACGTCGGCAGCTGGTTCCGAGGTCGCGGCTGAGGCTGATACTGCCGCCGATGCAGCAGCTTCCACGACCTCAGACAAGGCCGAGCCGGAGAAGGTAGCGGCACCGAAGGAACTCGACACCACTGCGGTGCTGCTTGATCACCTGCGCAGCGCGTTTTCGAAGTTCCGTCGTCGCCACAACCTGGTACTCGATGGCCGCGAGGATGCTGACCTGCCAGAGGCAGATTTGGACGAGCGTTACCACGATGTCCGCAAGGCTGCGAAGAAGCTCCGCTACAGCGCGGAAGCTGCTCAGAACGCGGACCTGCCGACCGAGAAGCTCTACGCTGCTTGCAAGAACCTGCAGTCGGTTCTCGGTGACTTCCAGGACACCTGTACTGCGCGCGACTTCGTACTGGCTCGCGCTAAGCGTGCCTCCCGTGCGGGCAGGGACACCTTCGGCTACGGCGTGCTTTACCAGATGGAGTACTACGACGGCCTGAAGGCCCTGGCTGAGTACGACGATGCCGTGGCAAAGGTTTTCAAGGCCTTCCGCAAGATGGAAAAGAAGATTAAGAAGGGCAAGAAGGCCTAAAGGCGTAGAGCCTTATTTTTCAGCTACTCCCCAGTCGTCATCTTCTTCATCCCAGTCGTCGGCCGCCTTGTTGCGCTCGGCGACTTTTTCCATGGCAGCGCGGGCTTCCTCTTCGGAATCGTAGGGGCCCATTCGGTCGTCCCAACCGGTTTTCTTTCCCTGAAACACCGTGCCCGTCGACGGCTGGTAGTACCACTTACTGCTGTTGTCGCTCACGATTTTTCTCCTCTTCCACATCGAGAACTTGTCGAGTTATCAAGCGGTTCTGCCACCGCCAACTCCACACATAAGCAAACTTGCAGAGAGACAACCATTTACCTGCCATGTGCGCTGCGGCGACATAAAATCCCAGTATATAGGTTTGTCACTGTCCCCCGACCCGGGTATTATCGACGGAATTGTTCACCTTAGAACACAAGCGTTGAACGCGAACACTGCACACCAGCACTATGAGTCCGATCTCTGGAGAGGTTTCACCCATGCCCGCCGCACCCGCTGTCGTAAACGACGTCTTCGATGCCGTCGGTTCTAATGCTTCAGTTGCATACGCCCCGGGTTCCATCAACCTGTTGGGTGAGGACTGCGCGTCCTCCGGCGGCATGCTCCTAGCCACCGCCATTCCGGCCTATGCTGCGGTCGGTATCGAGGAAATCGACGAGCAGCAGCTCGTTGTCGTGTACAAGCGCGAAACTACCAAGATGGATTTCCCGGATAGCGTCCCCGCCGCTTTTTCTCAGGTGCCGACCGCTGTCGCGGCTGCCATCGTCGCATTGCAGCACTCGCTGCATCTCGTTCCGCGCAACAGCAACGGCCTGAAGGTCACCATTGCCTCCACTATCGCGCCAGGTCGCGGTTTTGGAGAAGTTCCGGCAATTCAGTGTGCTCTCGCGCTGGCTCTCAATGCGCGTTTTGGCGACCGCGATGATGTGCCCACCCGCACGCGTATTGCCACCGCTATCCACGAGACCATGGTGCAGATTAAGGGGCAATCGTGGCCGCTGTACCCCTACACCACGGCACTGCGCAGCCGCCCGGACAGCCTGCTGTGCATCAACCACTCGGATGAGGCAGTCACGCAGACGGCGTTCCCGCAGTCGTTGGCGCTGACTGTCGCTTACTCCCCCGATGTCACCGGCGGTTCGCCCGACGAGGAGCGCTACGAGTTCTTCCAGCAAGCCTGCGCCGCTTTTGGCGTGCCGACTCTCGCTAGCCTCCCCGACTCACAGGAGCGGGTCGCGGACTGGGTGCGTGCTCGTCACGAGGTGCACCCGGACGACGAAGACATCCCCACCATCGGCCGTGCCATTCAGTGGCTTGACGAAGCCGACGCATCCTCCGACCGCGCCCGCGCAGTCATCGGCCACATCCGTCACAGCGATATTCAAGCAGCCATCGCAGGGGTTTCGCGCGATGTCAGTGAGCGTGGCTCCGCGCCGTCGGCAAGCTCTGTGCTGGGGCAGATTGCCGAGCTGACCGACACCATTGACTGCGAGAAGATTGCCCGTTGTGCGCCATGCCCGGGTGCGTCGCTGGTGATGTGGTCCCACGTCGACGACGCCGATCGGATTGCCTCCGCGCTTAACGACGGCGGTTCCGAGACCATCCGTGTGGAGAACACTGCGGCCGGCGCGGTGGTCGAGTAATAAAGCTTGTGTGAACGAGTCGGCCTATGAGCCGGATTCTGTCCCTCGGCGCTCCTTTCGGAAAGCGCCGGGTGGCGATCATCCATCTCGGTCTGCCATTGCTGACAGCCTGAAGCAGCACACCCGCGAGTATCGGACGGGCAGCCCTCAAACACTCGCGCACGCGCACGACGAAGCATGCGCGATTTTGCCTTGCTCCTGGTGGGGTTTACCTAGCCGGTGCAATCACTTGCCCCGCTGGTGCGCTCTTACCGCACCTTTTCACCCTCACCGGATCTCCACAGCTTTACGTCAAAGACATCGGCTGTGCGCCCGGCGGTCTATTCTCTGTGGCACTATTCCCGCAGGTCACCCTGGGTTGCTGTTAGCAACCACCATGCCCAGTGGAGTCCGGACTTTCCTCGACAGCGGCCTGGACACACTCTGTAAAAGAGGCGTCCGGTTCCGTTAACTGCCGCGATCACCCGGCCGGCTCGCTCGAATGGTTAGTGTACCCGCCACAACCGCAATTCAAATAACCCGCCGTGCCCGGCTGCTAACCACGCAGGTAGCTGGTGTCGTTAATCAGCCGCACTGATGTCGGCCCATCTGCGTAGAACTCCGCGATGGAGAGGCTGGCCAGGTCCAAGTGCAGGCGAGTGAAGATTTCAAAGCCGCAGCCGAGCCCCTGGCGCAGCAGCGACTTGATTGGCGTGACATGGCTGACTACCAGCACATCCGAGGCACCGAATTGTTGAGCGATGCGCTCACGCGCGGCGCTCACTCGGCTATCGACCGCGCGGAAATCCTCCCCCTCCGGTGGCGCCACGGCCGGATCCGCAAGCCAGGAACTGTGCAGCTCAGGGGTGGCGTTGTGAGCCTCGGAGAAAGTCATGCCCTCCCACTGCCCAAAGTCGGTCTCGCGCAAATCCTCTTCAACGTGGATGTCCAGGCCGAGCGCTTTGGCTGCCGCCTCTGCGGTCTGCTGTGCACGACGCTGTGGAGAGGCCACAATCGCCGAGAAACTCATGTTGCCGCTATCGACCAACGCCGCCAGGTGACGTGCTGCCGCTTCCGCTTGCTGTCTGCCCACCTCTGTCAGGTCGGGGTTCGAACGGCTTCCCGAGTACTCCCGGCGAATCGACATTGGCGACTGCCCATGGCGCAGCAGCACCAACCGCGTGGGATCCGTAGTCGCACCCGTCCAGCCCGGCGCGCTATCGCGCTTGTCTGCAGCCTGGCTCATCTACTTGCCTTTCACCGCTCCCAGCGTTTCCGCACGCACAATCATCGCGCCGCATTCAGGACAGAACGTCACTTCTTCCGGCGCGAGCGTGGTGAATTCATGCACGGTTCCTACATCGAGCTCCATGAAGCAGGAACCGCAGGTGCGTCCGTTTAAGCGGGCAACGGGGATCCCATTAGCAAGCGCTAGACGACGGTACAGCTTGGCTGCCGAACCATCAATGAGTTTGTCAGCCTCTTCGATTCGGGTCTCAGCGATGGAAATGCGCGCAATGAGGTCAACCTCGGCGTCGTTAAGCCTTTGCTTGGCGGCGACGATGTCATCGTGCGCCTCGTCGGCGTCGTATTCGTGCTCAGCGTCGACCTGATAGGCCTCCTGCATGCGCTCGTACTGCTGGAGTTCCTGTTCAGCGCGTTCGCGGCGGCGCTTGGTGGAGCGCAGGTCGTGTTCGAGGTCACGGCGCGTGGATGAGTCTTCTGCGGCACCGAGCGACAGACGATCAGCCTTTTCGCGAGCCTTCAGCTTGTTGATGTCCGATTCCAGCTTGGCAATATCGCGGCCGATATCGGAGGCGCTGAGCTTGGAGCGCGCTGCCTCACTGGCCTGACGGCTGTGCTTTTTGCGCAGCTCCTGCAACTCGGCACGCTCGGGCAGAACGTTCTGGCGGGCGGTGAGCCCATCCAACAGAGTTTGGTTTTCCGCCTTTTCCAACATCGCAACTTGGATTTGTGGACTAAGCCTCATGGTCTTCACTTCCTTGCCTGTGTCGACGATTCTGCCACTGTCCAGGGATCGGTGCGCACCTCAAGGACCTCGGTCGCGACCCCGAGCCTCTCGGCCAGCATGTCTGCGGCCTGGTAGCACCAGGGGAACTCGCTGGCCCAGTGAGCCGTGTCCACCACGCAGAAGTCCGCGGTCCGCAGTGTCTCATCGACAGGATGATGCCGCAGGTCAGAGGTAACGAACGCATCGACGCCCATCTTTGCCACAGTGTCCAGGAAAGAGTCACCTGAACCAGATGCGACGGCAACCGTGCGAATCATCCGCTCCGGATCGCCTGCGCCTCGCACGCCCCATGCCGTTGCGGGCAGGCGCTCAGCCACACGGGCGACGAATTCCTTAAATGGCATCGGCGTATCCAGCGTGCCCACTCGCCCAATGCCCACAGCCTGCTGCGGATCCAAGCCGGTGGCCTGATTGTCCACGATGTCGAAGGCAGGCTCCTCATACGGATGCGCTGCAACGAGAGCCTTGACAATCGCCGCGCGCACGGACCGTGGCGCGACCATCTCCAGGCGTACTTCCTCGACATACTCAATCTGCCCCTCGGCACCGATGAAGGGATTCGCCCCGCTCAGCGGGCGGAACTGGCCGCGGCCGTTAATGCGAAACGCACAGCTGTCGTAGTCGCCGATAGTGCCCGCGCCCGCCTCAAACATGGCTTGCGCGACCTTATCGACGTGATCTGCCGGAACCTTCACTGTCCAGGTATCCAAGCCGGGAGCCGGCTGCGGAGCTAGCGGCGCACCCGGTTCAACTCCGAGAACCGTGGCCAACTGGTCGTTGACACCCGGTCGGGCGCTGTCAGCGTTGGTGTGCGCTGCAAAGAGAGCCACACCTGCCCGAATCAGCTTATGAATAATCCGACCCTTCGGTGTATCCGCCGCCACGGAATTCACACCACGCAGAAGCAGCGGATGGTGCACAACGAGCATCTGAGCACCGGAGGCAATCGCGCGATCTGCAACCTCGTCAGTGCAGTCCAGCGCCAACGCGATGCGACGCACCTCATCCTGCGGGTCACCGCAGATCAGGCCAACTTTATCCCAGCTCTCCGCCAGTGCCGGCGGGTAGGCCGCGTCCATCGCCGCACGCACGTCGGCAACGGTCACCACTGCGTTATTGCCCTCGGCACGGGTCTGCGCAGAGTCCGTCATACATCCATCCCTTCAACATGCATTTCTCTCCAGCTTCTCTTCCAGCGTAGTGAACTCTGCCCCGCCCCATCAGTTCTGCGACAGCAAATCCGCTACTTCCGCAATGAGCCGCCGCACACTGGTCTCGTCTCGCACAGCCAGCCGCCACCACGAACCGTCCAAACCGGCGAAGGTGTCGCAACGCCGCACGGCTACTCCGCGCGCAGCGAGCCGCTGTCTCAGGCGCTCGTGCTTGACGACGTCAACCTCCGCAGCGTCCGGACCATCATGCGTGCTCAGGGCAACCCCCGGGCGCGCCAGCACAAAGGGAGCCTTGGAATCCAACACCTGCCAGCCGGCGGCTACTAACAGCTGTGTCATAGCCTCGCGCTGCTGACCAATCTCAGCGCGGATTTGTGGCAACAGCTCTGCCTCGCGACACGCGATTGCCGCCATAGCGGTAAGTTGCAGCGTGCCCAGTGGCCAGTGCGGACGCAGTCGCCCCAACTTCGCCAGGAGCTCAGGGGTTCCCAGTGCGTAACCACAGCGCAGGCCTGCGATTGCCCAGGTCTTAGTCATGCTGCGGAAAACGATGACATTATCGGGGATACTGTTCGCTTCCCCCGGCCTGCAATCAGCTAGTGAGCACCGCCGAATAATCTCACCATCGGCGACGTCCATAAATGCCTCATCCACGACCAAGATCCCACAACGGCTGGCGAGCCCCCGCAGGTCATCCGCTGAATGAGCAACACCGGTGGGGTTAGTCGGATTGCCGATGATGACCATCCGACCGTCAAGCTGCTGGGAATGCGGGGAGGAGGCGTTCTCGTGGACGTCGGCAAGCGTAGGCGTGAGCGTGTACGGCGACGGTAGTACCAGCGAATCCACCCCGACTCCCGCGGCGCGGAACGCGGCTTCAGGTTCGGTGAACTGCGGCTGGACGATGGTGGCGGGCAAGCCCAGGTGCGGCAAGAGCGAAAAGCCCTCGGCGACGCCGTGGAGAAGCAGTACCTCGTCGGCGCTGCGATTGTGGTTGGCGGCAATGGCAGCGCGGACGTCGGCATCGAGCTGCGCAGACGGATACGCGGCAAGTTCTCCGAGGGACGTGGCCAGCGAGTCCTGCAGCCACTGCGGTGTGGTGCCGTGAACATTGACGGCAAAGTCCAGGTCAGCGCCATGGGCGGCCTGATCGCCGTGATAGCGCAGCGGGTCGTCTAACATGCCATCCAGCCTAATGACCTTTTAGGATGAACAATATGTCCACTGGCCATCGTCCCACTGTCCTTATTGATGTCGACGGCACCATCGCCGATTCTCTCCCCGCAATCGCACATGGATTCCGCCTTGCGTTGGAGGCAATTGACCACCCACTTCCGCCCGAGAGCTTTATCAACACGATCCCAGGCCCGCCAATGGTGGAGACACTCGCATCCCTCGGGCTTTCCGACGAACAAGTCGACCGAGCCTTCGCTGTGTACATGGAGCATCAACACGCCGGTGCTTGGCAGCGTGCCGAGATGTTCCCCGGCTGGCCGGAGCTCCTGCGCGATTGGCGGGCAGCTGGTGTCCAACTAGCCACTGCGACTTCCAAGGGCGACTACTTCGCCCGTAAAACCTTGGACAATTTCGGGCTTCTCGACGCCTTTGACTTCATCGGCGCCGCCAGCGACGACGGCTCACGACAGACAAAGACCGAGGTCATTGAGTACACGCTCAAGGAGTTGGGCATTGAAACCGATGAAGCAGTGCGTCCGCACGGTTCGGTCGTAATGGTTGGCGATCGCATCCATGATTTTGAGGGCGCCGCACAGTTCGGCATCCCCGCCATCGCTGTTAAATGGGGCTACGGCTCGGAATCTGAGTGGGCATCGGCAGCGGCGGTGGCGTCGTCGCCTGGGGACCTGAATCGTGTTGTGCGGGAAATGTTGTATCTTTAAGACTCGTCAACGATTAGTGACAATCCTATTTTTATTTTCCGAGAAGTTTGGTTTTGCCTATTATGCTTATGAACTCGTCGCATCGTACTGAGTCCGTGTACGTCGTGTTTGTCTGCTCCGGAAATATCTGCCGCTCCCCCATGGCTGAAATCATCGTCCGTGACGCGGTTGAAGCCAATGCGCTTGCCGACGATGTCCTGCTCGCCTCCTGCGGAATCGGCGGCTGGCATGTCGGCGAACCCGCCGACGAGCGAGCGCAAGCCGAGCTGGAAAATGCTGGCTACGATCCGAACCACACCGCGGCACAGCTGGGCGATGAGCACATGGATGCAACGCTTTTCATCGCCATGGATGAATCGCACATCAATGGTCTACTCCACGCTGGCGTGCCAAAAGAGAAGATTCGCCTGATGCGTTCCTTCGACCCGGCATCCCCGAAGGGGGCCGTCGTGGCTGATCCTTACTACGGAGGTCCGGAGGGATTCGTCCGCACTCGAAACGAAATTGAGGCCGCGACGCCGGGAATCATCGCATGGTTGCGTGAGACTCTGGCGCTGGCCTCTGAGCGTTAAGGTTTCAAAACAACCTTTTCTTTTGTTTTGCTGGCATTGCCCCGGTTTCGAAACGCCCAAATCTTATTCAAGATGAAGTTAGCGGGCGTACCCAAGATGACGCCGATGAGGTTTGCCCAGTAGAGGCGGTTTCTAAAGCCGGTGGAGTCGTCGAAAATATCCACCGGCAGTGCCAGTGGCGAGGTGGGGTTAGTCAGCAGCGTGATGACAACCAGGTTCACAATCAGTGCTGAGATACCTGCAAATAAAAACGGGAAGAACTGTCTAAACCAGTTCGGGCGATTGTCAGTTCGGAAGGTCCAGGACCGGTTGAGCTGGAAGTTCCAGATGTTAGCCACGACAAACGCCAGAGTTGCATAGACGTGGGAGTAACGGATATTCCACCGCGTTCCGAACAAGTTCATAAACACGTCGTGCTCATTGGTGCCCAGACTGAGGCCCAACTTGCGGGCAATAATCACGACAATCAGGTTGACAACCACACCTGTGCCGCCGACCAGGCCGAACTTGATGAACTGGCGCGAGACTGTGCTGAAGCGGCGTGAAGGCGAAGATTTCGCTGTTTGCGTGCCCACCACGACACCTCTCTTTCCATCTATCCCCGGGTAGATTCCCCGTCAAATACGCTCAAATAACTTTACCCGAAGTTCACTCAATCTCCGCACCGCCAATCACCTGCCGCTCTAGTGCCATCCACACCACCGGGTAAGCTCAATGAATGTGTTTAAGAATGTGCGCCAGTTTCTGACCCCTGGATGGGTTCTCACTGCCATTGTCGCCATTGCGTTTTCCTATCTCGCATTTACTGTTCTGGCTCCGTGGCAGTTGGGTAAGAACACCGCGACGCAGCATCGCAATCAGCAGCTTGAGCACTCATTCGAGCTCGACCCCGTAGATGTCAATGAGCTAATGCCCAAGGGCAAAGGGTTCGTCGAGGGCAACGAATGGCGTCGCGTTACCGCCACCGGGTCCTTCCTACCGGATACCCGCGTGCTATTGCGTAACCGCCCGGTCAATGGAGCCCCCGCCGTCCAGGTACTCGATGTCTTCGTCGCTAACAATGGCGAAAACTACCTGGTCAACCGCGGCTTTGTACGCCCGACAGACTCCAGCACCCCCAATGTTGAGCCAGCCCCGAAGGGCACCTTGACTATCTCGGCCTTTACCCGCCGAAACGAGATTCCCGCCGAGACCGCCCCAATCCCCGGCACCCCGCCGCAGGTCTACGGAATCAACACCAAGGAAGTGTCCGAGCTAGTCGACACCGAACTCAACCCCGATTGGCTTCAGCTCTCGGACAAATCCGATGCCGTCATCGAGGCCATTCCACTGCCCACTCTGGAGTCCGGCCCCTACCTCTCCTACGGCATTCAGTGGATTTTCTTCGGCGCTCTCGTGCCGCTGGCCGTCGTCTGGTTCATTCGTGCTGAAATCGTCGAGCGCAGACGAGACCGCGCGGAGCAAGAGGAGATGGCTAAGAACCTCCGCGATGCCGAAGCCGCGGAACCAGTAGATGACGCTGATGACTCTGAGGACGCAACACCCGAATCGGACGATGCCACCACTCCCACTCCTCCGCAGGCTAAGTCCGAAGAGGATCGCGCCGCCGAGCTGCACCGCCAGCGCATGGCGCAACGCTACGGCAACACTGGCCACCGCGCCGCAGGTTACCGCGACAACCGATACGACGAACGCTTCTAGCTCGCAGCTCGCGCCTTCGCGTGCCGGACGCATCCGGCCACAACCACAGCTCCCGCACAGCTGAGCGCAACAATATTTTGCACTCGCTTGCTCAGCTCAGCTGCACGCCGAACATCCGCCACCGCAGGCGCCCGGCCACCGCCCAGCACTGGGCGCATCTCCACACCGCTGAGATACACCGTCTTACCACCCAGCTGCAGCCCCAGCGCGCCGGCCGCACTCGCCTCCACAACGCCCGCGTTTGGACTTGGATGGTTGCTGGCATCTCGTTGCCACGCTGCCAATGCTTGACGACGATTCGGGCCCGCAACCACAGTTGCGACAGCTGTGAGCCTGGCGGGGAGGAACCCGGCGACGTCGTCAAGCCGTGCACTGGCCCACCCGAACTGGCGATAGCGGTCATTGCGGTATCCGACCATCGCGTCAAGGGTATTGACCGCTCGATGAGCAACCACACCAGGAGCTCCTGCAATGGCTCCCCACATGAGTGTGCCGGTGACTGCGTCGGAGGTATTTTCGGCGAGCGATTCGACGGTGGCTCGGGCGATCCCATCAGCGTCGAGCGCCTCTGGATCACGCGAGCACAGCCACGGCACAAGCTCTCGGGCAGCATCGATATCTCCGGCGGAAAGTCGGTCGGCCATACGTTCGCCCGTGCGGCGGAGGGTAGTGCCGCCGAGCGATGCCCACGTGGTGGCAGTCAGTGCGAGGGTCGGGGCGACTGTACTGACTGCGGCGGTAAGCACTACCGGTGCGGCCACTGCGATTGTGGTGAAAGCTACACCGCGCGCCTTGGAATCGGCATAAATTCGGCGCTCAAGTTTGCTGACGGCCTGCCCGTAGATTGCCACCGGATGGTGATTGGTGGGATCTGCGAAAATGCGGTCAAGCGCATATCCCGCAGCGATGGCTGCACCGCGTCGCCAGAGGCGTCGACTTCTGGCTTTTATACGCAATTTAATCGAACTGTCCCTGCAGAACGGCTACGACATCGAGCGGAGTGACATGTGCTGCCGGATGACGGTGCGAAGATGCAGCCATCAAGGTGTAATCACAGGTGTGCCGGATACCGAGTAGGTGCCCAAACTCGTGTGCAAGCGTGCTGCGAATTGCATCAGGATAGAGTGTGGAAGTAACGAAAACCGTCATTTCTTTACTAATTTCCGATGCAGAAGCCAAAACGTGCGAGTTCGGCTTAGGCACGTAGCGAACGCTCACGGTATCCGAATCAGCTTTGTCTTTGGTCACTTCCCGGAGCACGACCTTGCCACCGAGCTTTTCATTCCACTCTTGGGCAGCAGCGTCCAGCTGCGCGCGGTACGGAAAGTCTGGAGCAACAACGTAGTCCAGGGTGCCGTCGGCAAGGTAGGAAGGCATCTTGTCGGAGAGATGGAGAATCGATGGATCCTCCACCGGCTCGCCTGCATTTGCGGCTTTGACCATTGCCTTACAGGTGGCAGCGTCGATTACTGGTTTACCGTCTCCTCCAATTGCGTAGGCCTGTGGGCCCGCAAGTAGAGATCCGGCAACAATGATGGTTACTAGCGATTTTGTAAAACGCACAGACCGGGAGTTTAGCACAAACAAAAATCCACCCGGATTCTCCATTACAAGAATCCGGGCGGATTATGTCTGTGCGGCGAGAGGGTTTCGAACCCCCGACCGCTGGTGTGTAAAACCAGAGCTCTACCGCTGAGCTATCGCCGCGCTGCTGCGAAACTTTAACACACGGCAAACATAGATTGCCAATTGCGCACTACACACAGCGTTTATCCAGTTTATTTAAGCAGACTTTCTCAACGACGACAGCCCGCCTCACGGCAGCCCTACCCAGCAACAGCTCAGCTAGTGGCCAAATTTAGCTGATTAGCTAAAGCCAATCAGCTAGAACCGGCTAGCTAGAGCGCTGCACCAGGCAATTGCCCTGCCAATCCCCCAGACGAAGCGCCGAGGTGTTGGAGAAACCTGCCAGCTGTGCGGACTCATCAATCACGCCAGGATCAATGGCGCCCGGCTGACCAGCGCCTGGCGTGAGCAGCCAAACGCGGCCTTCATCCTCCAAAGGGCGGGAAGCATCCACAAGGCCATCGACCAAGTCGCCGTCTTCTTCACGCCACCACAGCAATACGACGTCGACAACCTCATCCGTGTCTTCGTCGAGCAGGTCTGCATCCAGGAAATTCTCGACCGACTCACTGATTGCTGAGTCACAGTCTGTATCCCAGCCAACCTCCTGGACTAGCTGACCTTCCTTGATGCCGAGCCTGCTCGCATATTCATGAGCAGCGCCTGTGGCGTTGACCACTTCCCTTTTCCTCCTCTAGAAAAAATATTCAGCTCGATTTTTCGAACTATGTGGAGAAATTTTACCGCTCAAATACATTTTTCACAGCTGCAAAATAAGAATTTCCCCAAAAAGGTGCAGTTTTCGCAGTGTTCTTCGCAATGTTCGTCGTAAAGCCGACCGGATTGTTCGGTGAAAGCGTGTGCAAGAAACGGCTAGGGGCACAACAAACGATTCAGACGTAGAGTGGAGAAAAATAACCTTTGCCTTTCCTTCAGGGACTGAAAGGAGCTCACAATGTCCGATACCTCGTCGGGTACGCCACAAGCCCACTCTGATGAGTCAAACTTTGCCCTTATCCGTGATGGGGTCGCCTCCTATCTCACGGATGCAGATCCTGAAGAGACCAAGGAGTGGCTTGAGTCTCTCGACGGACTGTTAGAAGAGGCAGGTCCGGAGCGCGCACGTTTCCTCATGCTGCGCCTGCTGGAACGTGCCACGGCAAAGCGCGTGGCTCTACCGCCGCTGACCTCGACAGACCTCGTCAACACCATCCCAACTGAGATGGAGCCAGAATTCCCAGGCGATGAGGACATTGAGCGCCGCTACCGCAAGTGGATTCGCTGGAATGCGGCAATTATGGTCCATCGCGCACAGCGTCCGGGTATCGGCGTGGGCGGACATATCTCCACCTATGCGGGCGCCGCACCGCTTTACGAGGTCGGCTTTAACCACTTCTTCCGCGGCAAAGACCACCCAGGCGGCGGTGACCACGTCTTCTTCCAGGGCCACGCTTCGCCGGGTATGTACGCCCGCGCATTCCTAGAGGGGCGTCTGACCGAAGAGGACCTCGACGGTTTCCGTCAGGAAGTCTCCCTCGGCGAGGGCAATGGCCTTCCCTCCTACCCGCACCCGCATGGCATGCCGGAGTTCTGGGAGTTCCCGACGGTGTCCATGGGCCTTGGTCCGCTCAACGCCATCTACCAGGCACGCTTCAACCGCTACCTGCATGACCGCGGCATCAAGGACACCTCCCAGCAGCACGTTTGGGCCTTCCTCGGTGACGGCGAAATGGACGAGCCGGAATCTCGTGGCGCCATTCAGCATGCGGCGCTGCACAACCTGGATAACCTGACATTCGTCATTAACTGTAACCTGCAACGCCTCGACGGTCCGGTGCGCGGCAACACCAGCATCATCCAGGAGCTGGAGTCGTTCTTCCGCGGCGCTGGTTGGAATGTCATCAAGGTCGTTTGGGGCCGCGAGTGGGACGAGCTCTTCGCTAAGGACAAGGACGGCGCACTAGTCGACCTGATGAATAAGTTCTGCGATGGCGACTACCAGACGCTGAAGGCTAACAACGGCGCTTGGGTGCGCGAGCACTTCTTCGGCCGTGACCCGCGCACTGCCAAGCTGGTCGAGGACATGACCGACGAGGAGATTTGGAACCTCCGTCGCGGTGGCCACGACTACCGCAAGATTTACGCTGCCTACAAGAAGGCCTTGGAGACCAAGGATCAGCCGACCGTCATTCTGGCGCACACGGTTAAGGGCTATGGCCTCGGCCATAACTTCGAGGGCCGCAACGCGACCCACCAGATGAAGAAGCTGACGCTCGATGATCTGAAGCTTTTCCGTGATAACCAGCGCATTCCGATCTCCGACGAGGAGCTGGAGAAGGATCCCTACCTGCCGCCGTACTACAACCCGGGCCCGGAGTCCGAGGAAGTGCAGTACATGCTGGAGCGTCGCAAAGAACTCGGCGGTTTCGTGCCGGAGCGTCGCACTAGCTACGAACCACTGACAACGCCAAAGCCGGAAACCCTGAAAAACCTCCTCAAGGGATCAGGTAAGCAAAAGGTTGCCACCACTATGGCGACGGTGCGTGTTTTCAGGGACCTGATGCGCGATAAGGATCTCAAGGACCGCTTCGTGCCTATCATCCCTGATGAGGCCCGCACCTTCGGCATGGACTCCTGGTTCCCGACGCTGAAGATCTACAACCCGCACGGCCAGAACTACACTCCGGTCGACCATGAACTGATGCTGTCCTACAAGGAAGCGAAGGACGGCCAGATTCTGCACGAGGGCATTTCCGAGGCGGGCTCTGTGGGGTCGTTTACCGCTGTCGGCTCGGCGTACGCCACCCATGGCGTGGCCATGATTCCGCTCTACATCTTCTACTCGATGTTCGGTTTCCAGCGCACGGCTGACTCCATCTGGGCTGCCGGTGACCAAATGTCCCGCGGCTTCCTACTCGGCGCCACCGCCGGTCGCACGACGCTGACAGGTGAAGGCCTGCAGCACATGGACGGTCACTCCCAGCTGCTGGCAGCTACGAACCCGTCCGTGGTCTCCTACGACCCAGCATTCGGCTACGAGATTGCTTACATCGTCTGCGACGGTATCGACCGCATGTATGGTCCGGAGCGCGGCGAAGATGTCATTTACTACCTGACTATCTACAATGAGCCGACTTCGCAGCCGGCTGTCCCGGAAGACCTCGATGTCGAAGGGCTGCTTGGCGGTATCTACCGCTTCCGCAAGGCTGAGGGCGACAAGCATGTCAACCTGCTGGCTTCCGGCATTGGCATGCAGGAGGCGCTGCGCGCCGCGGACATCCTGGAAGACTACGGTGTGGCTTCCTCGATTTACTCGGTGACTTCGTGGAATGAGCTGGCTCGCGATGGACACGAGCGTGACACTGAGCGTCTGCACAACCCGGCTGAAGAGGTCGAGGACGCCTTCGTTACCCGCCAGCTGTCCGACACCGATGGGCCGTTCATCGCGGTGACTGATTTCCAGCGTGCGGTCCCGGAGCAGATTCGCAAGTGGGTTCCGGGTGACTACACTGTCCTCGGCACCGACGGCTACGGCTTCTCGGATACCCGTCCGGCCGCTCGCCGCTACTTCAACTCCGACGGCGAGTCAGTCGCTGTTGCGGCCCTGGCCGCACTGGCACGCGCTGGCAAGCTCGACAAGAGTGTCGCCCAGGAAGCAGCCGAAGAGCTGCAGATTACCGATCCAACCGCAACCACTCAGGACGCTGAATAATGACCTCTAGCCTTGGAGATCAGCTCAGCGCCCTATTGGGCACACAGGTCACCGGAGCCGGTGACGCTGACGATGCCTCTCTCAATGCAGCGAACGCGGGCTCGAAGAAGGGTTCCGCCGACGCTGACCTGCCCGCAGGTCTTCACGGAGAGGTCGCGGCAATCGTCAAAAAGATGGCTAACGACGAGGTGGAGTCCCTAGAGCTCCCCACTCCGCTGACCGACTACGGCTTTGACCGCTTGAGCGTCGTAGAGTTGGCCGTCCGCTGTGAGGAAGGGCTGGGAGTCCGCATTGAGGACGAGGACATTCCCTCGTTTAAGACCCTTGGCGATGTAGTTGACTACATCGCCGCCCGGCGCGGGTAGAGCTGCAGCACGTTAGCTGCCTCTACCCCGCCGAGGTCTGCGTTGCCAGCGGTCGAGTTGCCGCTGGCACTGTCGGGTCCGGCAGGGGTGGACGTCGTAAAGCACTCTTCGGGGGCGTAGCCTGCCGTCATCATGCGCATCGGCTCTAACACGCGATCCCACGGCCCGCCGATGGCCGCGTCGAGGGCGCCTGCGATGTCGCCGCCGCGTGCCATGATGGAACGCAGCGCATCCTCGTTGACCACGATGTTTCCGGCGGCATCGGTCTGTCCGGCGAAAGTCCCCAGCTGCGGGGTATGACAGTAGCGCATGCCATCGATGGCGGAGCCGTCATCATCCACGGCTGGGTCTTGCGCCAGCTCGAAATAGAGGCGGGGCCACCTAGCCAGGTTGTCCACCAGTGTGGCGATGGTGTCTGCACTTGCAGTGAAAGTCACCTCTGCGCACAAAGTGGCATCCTGGTCGGTCGCACGCCAAATATCCCGGCCTGGCTTAGTGCCATCGGGCATGCTGAGTCGGGCCAGCGCCCACGTGATGTGTGGTTGCAGCGGCCCTGGCATGCTGTGAATCCACAGGACGCCTGAAAGTTGGGTGCGCATAGACGAAGGTCCTCGGAAAAGTTGCGGTCAATTGGTGTAAGACGAGATTCGTCTTCCCCTACGAACTCATCCAACGACACTTGCCACACTGCAGAAAAAAGCACTGCGGTAAAACAACACTTCTGAGGTTTGCGTTGCACGTGTTTATGATTGTTATTTCCGAGACGGCTGCTGGCAACCCTCAAGTTGTCCTTAATCCCCCAGATGTGATTTAGCGCTGAGACGAAAAATCGACGCCGCAAGCGACGCCGACTTAGCTCATATCCCCTTAATCTTTAGCGTGTTCTTCCAGTTCACGCCATAGTTCATCGTTGAAGTCAGTCCACAGCGGCTTTGCCCACTCCCCGAAAGCTCGGTCGGTCAAGGCGATCGCCGCCCGTCCGGTTGGACGATGCAGCCACAGGAACGTACCCGCCTGCCCGAAGTGGCCAGCGACGTCCTTGGGCATCGAAACACCAAACCACAGCCCCTGCTTGGAATCGGGGTGTCCGAAAATCTCAAAGCCCAGGCCCCAATCGGCCGGACGTTGCATACCATAGCCCGGCACCACACCATTCAGGCCCGGGAACTGCACCGTCAACGCTTCGGTCACGGTATCGGGATGCAGCAGAGTCGGGGCGAGAACCTCATCGACGAAGGCCATGAGATTAGCGACACTGCTGCGCGCGCCATGCCCTGCCGAGCCATCCAGCACGGAATCTGACATCCCCAGCGGCTCAAACACGGCCTGGCGCAGGTATTCACTAAACGGCATCTCTGCCTCCGCAGCGATGGCATCGGCGATGATGTCAAAGCCCGCGGAGGAGTAAATGCGCCGCTCCCCTGGTTCTTTTTCCAGCTCACGGCTGGCAAACCCCACTCCGCCGGCGTGCGCCAGAAGGTGACGCACAGTCGCGCCGTGACCGGGTGGCGTGAGCTCTTGGTCGAGCTCCACCGCGCCCTCTTCGACGGCTACAAGCATTCCCATAGCGGCTAGCAACTTGGTCACACTGGCGAGCTCAAAAACGCGACCGCTATCTCCGTGGGTGTGCCAACTGCCATCGTCGGCACGCACGGCAGCCGCGACCGTGTCAACTGGCCACTGATCAACTTGCGCAAGAACAGAGGGCTTCCAAGAAGTCATGTCCTCAAGACTACGCAAGCGTGGCGGACTCGGACTTTTCGGCGGAATCGGACTTCTCAGCAGGCGCGTCTGCAGACTCGTCGTCCGACTCGTCGGCTGGCGACAGGTCGGCGTTGGCGCTGGCGTCCCACTCGTCCTTATCCCAGATTCCCGCACGCTTTGCGACGACCAACGGGACCACGGCCTGACCGGTAACGTTCACCGCAGTGCGGCCCATATCCACAATCGGCTCGACAGCCAGCAGGAGGCCGACGCCGGCAAGTGGCAGGCCAAGGGTCGACAGGGTCAGGGTCAGCATGACGGTAGCGCCGGTGGTACCAGCAGTTGCAGCCGAACCGATAACGGAGACGAAGATGATGAGCAGGTAGTCCGTGAAGTCCAACGGCACACCGTAGAACTGCGAGACGAAGATAGCCGCGATAGCCGGGTAAATGGCGGCGCAACCATCCATCTTCGTGGTGGCGCCCAGCGGTACTGCGAAGGAGGCGTACTCATCCGGTACGGCCAGACGACGGGAGACAACGCGCTCAGTGACCGGCATGACGCCCATAGACGAACGGGTGAAGAAGCCGAGCGAGGTCACTGGCCAGACGCGACGGAAGAAGTCGATTGGGCTAATGCCATGAATCTTCAGCACGACTGGGTACACGACTGCAATGACCAGGAACAGGCCAACGTAAATAGCAATGGCGAACTTGCCCAGGCTGCCGAGCGCTTCCCAGCCATACTCAGCGACGGCGTGGCCGATGAGGGCTGCGGTACCAATCGGTGCCAGGCGGATGACCCACCACAGCACCTTCTGCACGATGGTCAAAAGAGAGCCGGAAAACTCGATGAATGGCTCAGCCTTCGGGCCAACCTTCACTGCGGCGACACCGAAGACAATCGCGATGACCAGCAGCTGCAGGACGTTGAAGTTCAGCGAGCCGGATACAGCACCGTCAGATTCGCTGATCTTCACGCCAAGGCCGAGGAAGTTCTGCGGGACAATGCTCTGCAGGAATCCCCACCAGGAGCCCACGGAACTCGGCTCTTGCGCTGCCGAGGCATCCACACCAGAGTTAACGCCCGGTTTGATGACCAAGCCCAGCACGATGGCGATGACCACCGATACAAAGGACGTAATGGCAAACCAAATCAGTGTCGAAACAGCCAGCTTGGCTGCACCTGCGACCTGACGAAGGTTGGCAATCGACACTACGACTGCGGTGACAACTAGTGGTGGGATGAGCAGCTTCAACAGCGTGACGTAGGTACTGCCGACCTCGTCGAGCGCTGTGCGCAGCGAGGAGTCATCGCCAGTACTGCGGGCCATGAAGCCCAAAATGAGACCAATAATCAGGCCATAGACAACTTGGGCACCGAAGCCGGTCGCCCATTTAAATTTATTCACTTTTCCTCCTGGAGTTTTATTTCTCTGAAAACACTTGTGCCGCGCCTTATGCCGTCTGACAAATGAGCGCGACGGGATCCGAGGCCGCTGAGCTCAGCCTCGAAGAGACAGGCGCAGCGAGGCGGAAGCCCCGAAGTGTTTAGCGACAGGAGGAAGTGGAGATTCGGCCGTAATCGAGCCAACGCCGCTTTGTGAGCATTTTCATGTTGGTCATTTCTATCTAGCAAGTCCGGTCAAGAGACAAACGATAAGACTGCCACGATTGATGTTGTGACACCAATTTCCAACACGGCCCCTCACCCGAATATTCCACATCGCTAATTCGATTTCTCAGCCTGCCTGCGCAACTGCAGTACCTTCAGCGAGCAGAGGAAGCCAATAGTCAACGCGCCGACAGCGGAATACAGCGCAAACTGCGTGGCATGTGCAAACGCATTTGTCAGCGGCACCAACACACCGTCGGGAGCACCCTGCGCACGCAGACCAATCAGCATCGAGCCAGCGGAATCCTTCAGCCCCTGCCCCATCTGCTCCAGGCCCGGCGACAGCTTCGCGATCTCACGATCCAGCCCAATCGTCAGCGCCATACCACCGAGCGCAGCACCGAGCGCCGAACCAATCTGCCGAATTGTCGACTGCGTTGCCGATGCCTGCCCCGACAGACGCACCGGAATATCGCCAAGCACCAGCGAGGTCAACTGTGCCGATGCCAGACCAAGACCCAGGCCGTAGACGATCAATGCAAATACAACGAGCCACAGCGGCAGGTCAACGCGCTCTTCGGCCGCCAACTGCAGCGAACCAAAGACCTCGAGACCAAGGCCCACAATCACCACACCGGCCGGGGTAATCCGAGCTGCCAGATGACGCGCCATGGCACCTGCGAAGAACGCACCGAGAGCCATTGCTGCCAGGACCAGGCCGGTTGCGATCGTCGATAAGCCAATCGCAGACACCAGGTAGAGCGGCAGCACGAAGACCAGCGCGAACTCACCCACCGCGACAAGCATCGCCGTGGTATTCCCCCAGCTGAACGTGGCGTAGGAGAACATCGACACGTCCAACAGCGCAGGATCCGCGTTCTTCCGACGACTGTTTTCCCACAGCACGAAAGCGACAAGCACCACCGCACCAACCAAGAGCGTGACGACGGGTGCGGAGGGAAAAGCAAACCCTATCTTGGCGCCTTGAATGATGCCGAAGACCACGGCACCAAAGCCAATTCCAGACAACACCAGGCCAAGGACATCGAAGCGACCCTCGCCATTGGTATCGCCTGCGGTGTTCGGCACCCAGCGCAGCGCAAGGACGAAAAGCACGACGGCGATAGGCACGTTGACCCAGAAGATAGCTTCCCAACCAGCAAACTGCGTAAGCACGCCACCCAGGAGTGGGCCGACTGCTGCAGCACCAGACATGACCGCACCCCAGATGCCGAATGCGGTGGCACGATCTTTATCACGGAATAGTGCGTTCACGCTGGACAGTGTTGATGGCAGAATGCACGCGCCACCAATGCCTTGGATGACGCGGGCAATGACCAGTGGCGCCAAGGCTGTGGAAAGTGCGGCCACGACGGAGCCGACCGTGAAGATGACCAGACCGACGAGAAAAAGCGTTCGACGGCCGAAGCGGTCGCCAGCGCGGCCAGAGGTCAGGAGTAGTGCGGCGAAAACGACGGAGTAGATTGTGGTGATCCACTGCGCGCCCACGATGTCGAGACTCAGCTCCGAAATGATGGTCGGCAATGAAACACCGACGATGGTGCCGTCCAGGACGATCATGCCGAGGCCAACCGCGAGCACGAGCAACCCCCACCATCGCTGTGGTGAGGCCGCGAACTCAGCGATCTGATCCTCGTTGGCGATTGCCATGACGGGGGTGCCCTTCGCTTTCGCTGTGGCACCGGCTTGTGCGTCGGCTGAGACGTCGGCGCTGCTCAAGGGAGGTTTTGTACTCATAGGATTAATGCTAGAAGTGTCCAAGCACTGATTCATCAACCGAAAGTCGTAACTTTGCGGGGGCTTTGGTTCGTTGAGGATGGGGAGGCAGCTTGCTTCATCCCGCCCGGGAGATGAGGTCATTGAGAACGAGGGACAGATTCATTGGGCCTGTGTAACTGCTCCCAGAGTCGCTGGCTATAGGGCTTTTATCACCGCACGGTGGCAGATTGCTATGATGCTATGAGGTTTTGGGCATTGGTTCATAGTGCTTAATTACCACTTCACAGTGCCAAATCCTTGCCCCTATAGCTCAGTCGGTTAGAGCAGAGGACTCATAATCCTTTTGTCGCAGGTTCGAGCCCTGCTGGGGGCACGATGTGAAGTCTCGCAGCATTCTTGACAGTGTGCTGTGGGACGTTTCCGCTTCCCAGCGCCGATTTTGGGGGCTGCTGTCTCGCAACCTGCTTGCCAAGATGTCTCATGACATTGTTGACACTTTTAGGCGGTGGGGTTACTCCGGCAGGTGGGTGGTGAGCGGCGTGGGGCGAAGTGCTCTATGTTGGTTTTCTTTTGGTAGTTGGCCGTTGGGTCGATGATGTGTCGAGCCCTGGAAGACCGCTCGGTCCCCCATTGCGGGCGTTCGGCACGCCTGACTTGGGTTACCGAGTTAGCTATCACTATCGAGCCCACAGCCGGGCATAGGCCGGCGACGAATCTAGCAAATCCTCATGCGTCCCCGCTGCGGCCACGCGCCCGCCGTCCAACATAACGACCTGATCGGCAGCCGCCAACGTGTGCTCCTGATGCGCGATTACTAGCACTGTCGCCAATCCGCTGAGTTCGCGCAGTGCCTCCTGCACAGCCACGGCGGCGGACGCGTCGAGCGATGAGGTCGCCTCATCCAGCAGTAACACAGGCGCTCGCTTCAACACAGCGCGGGCCACTGACACACGCTGCCGCTCGCCGCCCGAGAGCAGTCTGCCACCTTCACCGACGCGGGTCGCCCACCCTTGTGGCAAGCGATCGACGATCTCGTCGACCCGAGCTATTTTCGCGGCGGCGTTCACCTCGGCGTCCGTGGCTTCTGGACGACCGAGCAACACGTTCGCGCGCAGGGTGTCGTCAAGGAGATAGACGTCCTGGAACACCAACGACGTTGCCCCGAGGACATCGGCACTGGCCATGTCGCGAACATCCACGCCGTCGAGCCGCACGGCCCCTGCGTCCACGTCATGGAAGCGGGCGATCAAGCGAGTGAGCGTGGTCTTGCCCGACCCGGATGGCCCGACGATGGCAGTAACTGATCCCGGCGCAACAGTCAGATTGAGATCATCAAACACCATCGCGTCTCCGTAGCCGAAGCGCACTGCGTCAATCGCAATCTCCGGCGGATGCGTCGGTGCTGGGACTGGCTGCTCGGGTTCCGGTAGCCCCGGCTCGTCTAGCAAATTGACCACCTGGTCGAGTTCACGATCCATGCGGCGCAGCGCCGTGCCGAGTTCAGAAAGTGTGCGGAGGGGGCCCATTACCTGGGTGACGATCAGGATAAGACCGATCATCACGAGCGGGTCCACACCGCCGAGACTGCGCCATACGGCCACGGTGACCACAGCGCCAAAGACCGTCTGTACCACGACACTCTGGACAATCATCGATGCGGCGGAGGCCAGCTGGGCCGACATACCGAGGCGACGTTGTCGGTCAAGTGAAGATGCCAGGGGTGCATAGCCAGAACCTGCCACTCGCGCCCCGCGCAGCGCCGTCTGGTGCTTGGCCAGGTCGAGCAGCGCGGCATCCGTGCGGTGTTCCGCGGTGGTGAGTCGGGCGTCGGCCCGGGCACTCCAGGAGCGAGCCAGCACAGTCGAGGCGTACACGAGCGGGACCCCGACGGCGAGCGAGAGTCCCAGCCGCCAGTCAAGGAAGAAGGTCACGAGCACTAGAGTCAACGGAGTCGCCACGTAACCGATGAGCGGAGCAAGCACGTCGCCGATCGCGGTGGCGACGAACATTGTGCCGCGGACCGAGAGCCGTGAGGCGTTGGCTGCGGACCCGCCATCGAACCACCCCATCGGCAGACGCATGAGCTGCCGCGCCAGTTGGCGATGCATCGACGACATCAGAGACATGGTCAAATCGACGCTCCCGCGCGTGACCCACACCGTGAGTAGGGCATGGACGCCGGCGCAAACCACCATTGCGATCAACCACCAGAGCGTCGAGCTGAAAGTCTCCTGGGCCAGGTGGGCCAGTACTGGGACCAGACATGCCAGTGACAGTCCCTGTGCGACTCCGGCCGCCACAGCCACTGCTGTGAATCGCTGGAGTGTTGAGCGTCCTTCTTGTCCAGCGATCCGTTCAATCTGCGTGATCATCGAGCACCTCCCGTGACGGCGGCCTGGTTGCGCCATAGCGCGGCGTACTGCCCATCGGCGGCGAGCAGGGATTCGTGTTCGCCTTGTTCGACGATTCGCCCTTGGTCGAGGACGACGATCTGGTCTGCGTGGGTGATCGTGCCAAGGCGGTGGGCGATCATGATGACCGTGCGTCCCCGGGTCAGTTCGGCGAGGGCCTGCCCGATCGCGGCCTCATTCTCGGGGTCGATCGCGGAGGTGGCCTCGTCGAGTATGAGCACGTGAGGGTCGGCGAGGATGGCCCGCGCGATGGCCACGCGCTGGGTCTCACCGCCGGAGAGCCGAGCGTCTTCTCCGACAACGCTGCCGTATCCGCGGGGTAGTTCGCGGATCCGCGCGTCGATCGCCGCTAGGGAGGCGGCGTGCTGGATGTCCTCGTCGGTCGCGCCCGGACGCCCGAGCGCGATGTTGTCGCGGATGCTCATGGAAGGCAGGCTCGGGCTTTGCAGCAGGATGCCGACGTGTTGATGGAGCACGTGCGGGTCGATGTCGCGCACGTCGACGTTGCCGATCCGGATCGCACCGGCGTCAACGTCACGGAAGCGGGCGATGAGAGATGCGAGGGTCGATTTGCCCGAGCCAGAGGCCCCGACCAACGCGGTGACCGATCCTTCTCGTGCGGTGAGCGACACCCCATGCAGCACCGGCTCATCTGGCGCGTACCCGAAGGTCACGTTCTCGATCGAGACATCGGTCCCGGCGGGCTCGAGGGGATGTTCAGCCACGAGGAGTTCGGGCTCGTCGAGAAGGGTGATGAGTCGTCCGGCGGCTTCTAGCCCGTCGTTGATGTGTTGTTGCCCGGCCCCGACCGTGAGCAGCGTGGCGGGCAGCGACAGAGCGATCATGGTGACCACGACGACGTCGGCGACATCGCTCCACCCGGCGGCGACCATGGCAGCACCGGGAACGACGACAGTCAGCGCGACGACCGGCAACCCCAGGGCCGTGAGAGCGATGGCGTGGGCACGCATCTGGGGTGTGACAAGCGTGCGGAACTCCGAGGTGAAGTCGTCTGACGCCCTGGTGAAGCGCGCCGAGCCAGTCTCCTCAGCCCCGAACACGCGCAGCACTGCGATCCCATCGACGAACTCGATTACCGCGGCGGAGACCTCGGAGAGCGACTCGGCAATCCGGGCCATGACAGAGCGCATGTCTCCGGGCGCGAGCACGGAGAACAGGACCATGTAGGCCACCGGACTGATCACGCAGCACAGCCCGAGTCGCCAGTCGATGGTCAGTGCGACGATGACGCCGACCACCGGTGTCAGAACCGCCGCGGTGATCTCGACCAGCGCGTGGGCGACAAGGTGGTGGAGGCTCGCGACATCGTCTTGGATTATGCGGCGGACGCGTCCGGAGGAGCTCTGATCGAACCATCCCAGTGGGAGTCGGCTCAGCTTGTCGGCCAGTTGCACGCGCAACTCGGCCTGTAGCCGCAGGTCGACCAGATGGGTGATGAGCAGCGCCAGCGACCCCAGGGCGAGTGCGCCACCGAGTCCACCGATGAACCACCATACTGCTGGCCACACCTTGTCAGTGCCTAGGAGTAGTTCATTGACGATCCGGACCAACGCCAGCAGTGGAATGGCACTGGCCAAGCTCCCGAGCACCTGCAGCAAAAGGGCGACGGCGATGGGGGCGGACACCGGGCGGAGAATGCGCCAGGCGGGTTTCCCCGTGTTCGCACTATCCTCCGTCGGCTGACTTGTCGGCCCCTTGGGCGCCGTGGTGGGTTCGTCAGTCGCGTCCGACACTGCGTTACCTCCTCAGTAGACAACCACTCTTGTTTTATATAAGGCTATCCTAACCTAACTAGTAACGCGTCTGTAAGTACGTCGGTGATTCCGAGGCACCCACAGCCATGAGCGGTGGACAGCCGGTACCGCCGAGGACATCGCGGTGTGACTGAAGAAGCTCAGGTGTCCGTAGAGGTCAAGCCCCGTGTAGGCGCTTTGTGTTTAGAGCACGTATTTGACGACACCATGGTGAGTTTCGAGTAACACCCGAAGCGTTCGGTCTTTGGGCAGGGTTGGAGGTTAAGGGGGCTAGTTCATCGACTGCCGGGGCTATTCCCTTTTTGTCCCTTTTCCTCTTCGCCCGTTTTCTTGTCCCACTCCTAGCTCCCGGGACTACCCTAGGCAGCTCACGCCCACTTCCCCGACATCCGGTTGTAACAGCTGGCGCACAGGGAGATGTACTTCGGCGCTTCGAGTGCCTCAATTTCCACGGTTTCGCCGTCGAGGATAATGCTGCCGTCCGGATTCAACCGTGCAGTAAAGATGGCCTTCTGCCCACAAGTGCAGATTGTCTTAATTTCCTCAATGGTGTGGGCAACTTCGAGCAATCGCTGGGAGCCTGGAAAGGCATGGGTGCGAAAGTCGGTACGCAGGCCGTAGCAGAGCACCGGGGTACCGCGAAGGGTAATGCCCAGCAACTGATCGACCTGGTCAGGGGTAAGAAACTGTGCTTCATCGATGATAAGGCAATCGTGGCCGTCGGCAAGCGAGGAGAGGTCATCGCCGTCGTGGATGAGGTGCGCGCGTTCCGCGATTCCGATGCGGGAGTGCACGTCACCATCAGCCAAAGTATCCACGGCCGGCTTGGCGATCAACGGTCGCATGTCGCGCTCGCGGTAGTTGTGGGCGACGCGGAGGACCTCGATGGATTTTCCGCTGTTCATGGTTCCGTAGCGGAAGTACAGTTTTGCCATAGCCATCGATTGTAGGGCATCGATTCGCGGGCTCTGACGGCTGTAAACTCGGGCCGCCAACACGGATTTGAATTCCCGACTATCCTATATTTTTATGCAGCCGATTCCTGACCTGAATGAGAATCCAACAGTTGTTGTATGTGGATCTATCCACCTAGATACCCTGGTACAGGTCGATAGCGTACCCGCAGAAGGTGGCACGCTCATCGTTGATGACGGCACGAATATGCTGGGCGGCAAGGGCGCCAACCAGGCCGTTGCTATCGCTTATAACGGTGTCCGTGCGATCATGGCCGGAACTGTTGGCGAGGACCGCGCAGCGGATTTCGTGGTCGAGGAACTCAACGCACACGGCGTAGATGTCCACTCCATTCAGACTTCCTGGGATTTGCCGACCGGCAGCGCTTTCGTCGCAACGAACCGCAAGGGTCGCCCGGTGATTTTTGTCCAGCGCGGTGCCGATGCGCTAACCGACCCCACCGATTTCGTCGACGAGTTCGCATCAGCGGATGTCGTGCTCGCGCAAGGCGAGCTACTTCCGGAAGCAACTGAGGCCATCGCGTCCGTCGCATCCATGTACAGCGCGCGTCTGGTACTGAACCTCAATCCGGTCGTAACCGTTACACCTGCGCTGATTGACCATGCAGATCCGCTGATCGTCAACATGAAGGGCGCCTGGGAAACAATCCGTCGCCTGGACATCGCCGAGGGCATCCGCGCTACCGACTACCGCGCACAGCTCGAGGCACTTCTGCAGTACTGCCCCAGTGTCGTCATGCTCCGGGGCGACCACGGCTGTCTCTTCGCACAGCACTCCGACGGTCTCGACGACGAGCCGACAATCTACGAGCACCCCGCGCTCAAGCTGCCAGAGGAGAAGATTGTCGACGGCACTGGCTCCGGTGATGCGTTCGTCGGCACGCTCACCGCGGAACTGGCTAAGGGCACCTCGCTTTACGACGCCGTCCCCCTGGCCACCGCAGCAGGCGCAGCAGCTGTACAGGCGGTCGGCGCATGCTCCGCTTTTGCACGTCGCGAAAAACTGCTGGAGATGGTCGAGGCGGAGGATTTTCCCTCTGTGAAAGAGTACGCGGGCTAAGAATTGTCAACAGCCTGGTGTGCGAGCTGGCACCGATTAAGTCAGTGCCAGCCGGGCCAGTGGGGCCAGCGGGAGAACCTACCCAGCATTGTCTGGCAGAACGGGCTCAAGCGCCAGCATCACCAAGTACCAACTCAACGCGTACCCGATGAGGAAGACATAGGTAGCAATCGCGTAGATTTTCGCCGGGAAAAAGAATATGGCCGCGGGCACGATGAGAAGCGCCAAAACTGCGAGCGCAGTCCGCGGCAGGTTTTTGACGGTCATGCTGGTGGCCGTTGCCAGGGTTCGGCGTAGCGACGACTGACCGTCGGAAAGCGAGCACAGCGAGTAGACCCACGCGGTAATTCCCAGCAGGATTAGCGCCCCGGAGGTAACTCCTGCGGCGAAGATCAGGCCGACAGTGCCGAGGTCCGCGCGGGAGATAACGTAAAACTCATAGCCAATGCCACTGGCGAGAACCAAGGTGAATAGCCACCACACGGTTGGTGTGCGCCAATTGTCCAACAGTGCGCGCAAGAAGCGCCGTACGGGCCTTGAGCCTTCGTCACGGACCATGTCGCGAGCGACCACTACCCCAGCGCGAGTTGCGGCGCCTGCAGTGACTATCGGGATGGATGCGACGATCATCAGCAGGTTGATGATTACAAGGTCTGCTAACAGCGACCAGGCTGCGTAGAACTTTGTATCGGTGCTGAAAAATCTATCCACGGGTTCATATCCTAATAAAGGCTGATTAACAGACGAAAGCCTCAACCTACGCGGTTGAGGCTTTCGCTTTCGTAAAACGCGGTGCTTGGCGTCCTATGCGCTAACGCTTAGGCAGCTATCCCTTAACGGCACCCGCAGCAACACCCTCGATAATGTGCTTCTGGGTGGCGACGTAGAAAATCACAATCGGAATGATTGCGAGCACCAGCATTGCCATCATCGCGCCAAGGTCACGGTTACCGTTGGAGCCAACGAAGCTCTGCACGACAACCGGGATGGTCTTGTACTTAGTAGACAGGCCAATGACCAGGTACGGCAGCAGGTAGTCGTTCCATACCCACATAGCGTTCAGAATGGCGACAGTCACTGCAGTCGGCTTGAGCATGGGCAAAACGATGCGGAAGTAGTTCTGCATCGGAGATGCGCCATCAATCATCGCGGCTTCCTCGATGTCAATCGGGATGGACTTGATGAAGCCGGCAAACATGAAGACCGACAAGCCGGAGCCAAAGCCCAAGTAGAGAACCACGATGCCGATTGGGTTGTTCAAATGCAGCATGTCGGCGATCTTGACGGTCGGGAACATCACCATCTGGAACGGGATGACCATCGAGAACACAAACAGGTAATACAGCAGCGAGGTCCACCACGTCTTCACTCGCGTGATGTAGTAAGCCGTCATCGCAGAGAAGAACACAATCGCAATAACCGAGAGGATCGTGATGACAAAGGACCACACGATCGCCCAGCCGAAGCCCTCCTTCATCAGGCCGACGGCGTAGTTTTCGAACCCGACCCACATGTCACCTAGTGGCAGCTGGAAGGGGTTATCTGAAATTGCGAACTTGGACTTGAACGAGTTGAAGATAATGAACGCGATTGGCCCCAAGAACACGACGGTCAAAAACACCAGAATCGCGTAGATGATGACCTTAGATACGCCTCCCACCTTGGCCTCGTCCTGCTTAGCGGGCTTGGCCTTGGGGAGCTTGGTGGCCGTTTCAGTGGTCATTGCAGCGTCGACAGACATTTATGCCTCCACTTCCTTGCTGCGAGTAGCACGCAGCTGCAGCATCGCGATCGCTACGACCACGACGACGAATATTACTGCCTTGGCTTGACCAACGCCCTCCACACCAATTCGGTTGAACATGGTGTTGACGATGTTCAGAGCAACCATTTCTGTCTCTGAACCCGGCGCACCATTGGTCAGGGCCAAGTTTTGATCGAAGAGTTTGAAAGTGTTCGACAGAGTCAAGAAGAGGCAAATGGTAATCGATGGCATGACCATCGGGATAGTAACGTGCCGCAGAATCTCCCAGCGTCCGGCGCCATCAATCTCCGCAGCTTCGATGAGCTCCGGTGGGACATTCTGCAGACCGGCAATATAGATAATCATCATGTAACCGACCAGCTGCCAGTTGATGAGGATGATCAGACCGGCGTAACCGAACTTCCAGTCGGACACAATCGTCGTACCGTACGATGCCAGCACGGCGTTAATCATCGACTGCCAGGTATAACCGAGCACGATGCCACCGATAAGGTTCGGCATGAAGAAGACTGTGCGGAAGAAGTTCGTGCCCTTCAGCTTGCGCGTCAGAATCCATGCGATCCAGAACGCGAACAAGTTCACAGTAATGATGGAAACAACAACCACCATGAGAGTGAATCCGAAGGAGGCGACGAAGCCCTCGCGCTCACTAAAGGCCTTCTGGTAGTTCTCGATACCAACCCACTGCGCATTAGTGATGGTTGTGAAGTCAGTAAATGATAGGAAGAAACCGATAACGAACGGCACCAGGAACGCGATTGCAAAGGCAATCAGCGTGGGTAGCACGAAAATTGGGAAATACTTTTTCAATGTTGCTTGCATCTACAACACCGCTCCTAAAGCTAAAGGCGGAGCCCGGTGCCTCGAGACCGGTTTAACAGGTCACCGAGCCCCGAGCTCCGCCTTGCCATTGGATGAACTCATTCCGTCGGTTGTTCATGCGCGAGAAGCTTTCGCTTCACACTCACCGATGGAATGGATCACCATTGATTTGCTGGTATTTAATTGTTCGGAGATTCCGCATTCCAGCTGTCGGCGAAAGTCTCGACAACCTTGTCCCACGGCATCTTTCCGGAAGCGTACTGCGCCAGCGCTGCGCCAAAATCATCCTT
This sequence comes from Corynebacterium sp. HMSC075F02, assembly GCF_001838335.1. Lineage (NCBI taxonomy): Bacteria > Bacillati > Actinomycetota > Actinomycetes > Mycobacteriales > Corynebacteriaceae > Corynebacterium > Corynebacterium sp. HMSC075F02. The sequence continues at coordinate 143,790 of NZ_KV836312.1, forward strand.
GAACTGCTGCGACGGGAAGTACTGGAAGTCCCACGGGATGGTGGTCAGGTCCTCGTTCTCAATTGCTGCGGCCACTTCCTTGGCCAGCGGGTCATTCGGAGTGTCGGCTTCAGTGAAGTTCTGGAACGGAGCGATGAATCCGAGATCCTCGACGACGTACTTCTTGCCCTCATCGGTGTTGAACAGCCAATTGACGAAGTCCTTCGTTGCCTTTTGGGAAGCCTCCGAAGCCTTGGAGTTGACCGTCAGGTAGTTCTCAGTACCAACCGAGATGCCGGTCTTATCCTCGTCCTTCAGGCCCATGTACATAGGCATGAACTTAATCTTGTCCTGCTTGACCACGTTGCCGGAGACATCGTTGATCTGGGACCATGCCCAGTTGCCATTCTGAACCATAGCGGCCTTGCCCTGGGCGAATTCCGCCATCGAGTCGGACACAGCCTTCGACGGGGCCAGAGTCTTTTCGACAGTGGAGTTATTCAGGTACAGATCAAAGAGGTTCTTGAACTCCTTGTTGTACTTGAACTTCACATCAGCGGTTTCCTTGGTGCCAAGGTCCTCGAATTCATAATGAACCGGTCCGTTGGCCAAGTGTGTCTGCCAGCGCCAATCCTCACCGGATGCAAGCGAGGTGGAAGCGAAGGTGCCGGAAATCCCCAGCTTGTCCTTCTTGGCCTGCATGTCCTCAGCAACTTCCTTCAGCTTTCCGAAGGCCTTAATCTCGTCGATGCTCTTGGCCTTGGCATCGGGCAGCGCGAAGTACTTGTCCATGATCTCTTCGTTATAGATCAGGCCAAACCCCTCGACTGCAAACGGGACGCCGTATACCTTGCCGTCCTCGCCCTTCAGCGGCTCGATGCCCTCGTTGAGGTTTTGTGCGATCTCAGTGTCAGACATGTCTGCCATGTATTCCTGCCAAGTACGCAGGCCCGCCGGACCATTGACTTGGAACAGTGTTGGCGCGTCCTTTTTACCAATCTCGGCCTTCAGAGTTTGCTCATAGGAATTCGAAGCAGCAGTAACGACCTTGACCTGGACACCAGTCTTGTCAGTGTATGCCTTCGCAATCTTCTGATATGCGGCATCCTGCTCCGGCTTGAAGTTAAGGAAGTAGACACCACCATCTGCAACCGCATCATCACTCGAGCACGCAACCAAACCAGCGGTTGCCATCAGGCCTGCTGCACACAGAGCTGAAAGGCGCTTGAAGTTCTTCACTATATTTTCTCCCTTGAGAAGAAAGGCCACTTCAATGGCATCCTCCGAGCAATTCGGACGAATATTTGCCAGCAGCCGTGGCCTAATTGGATTATCCCGCCCTGCGGCTAGAAGTAGCCTTTCATGCGAACTTCGACGCCACCCACGCGGGTATTCGGTCTCACCAAAATCTTACTTGACCAAAACCAATTTAGGTTGGCCTTCAGCCAGCTGTGAACAAATGCAAAGGAGAAAAATAGCAAAAGCTCTCGAAAGCACACCTAGAATTTGAGCTGTTTTCGAGCTGTTTTCGCTGAACAGAGCCGCCTACCGGCACCAAAGTAAGCACCTGGCCGCGACAATCACACGCAGACCCGACAACCACCCGACCACCAAAAGCACCCCTGTTTGGCGTGAATGTATATTTTTATAATATCCTGGCGAGTCGTTTACTTGTCACTTTTGAAATAATCGTACGCTCGACAGTCTGCTTCTAGAGAGCTACTCGACCTCATCGCTCGCCGGAAGATATACGGACTCGTCGCGATGCCCGGGCAACACTCGGTCTACGTAGCTCTGCACCGCTTCTTGAAGCGGCACATCCGCACGGCGTTTTTCTGCCATGTACCAGCGATGCTCCAAGACCTCGTGGAAAACCTGCGCATCCTGCAGCCTTCCACGCAGCCCCTCGGGCACAGCCAGGATTGTGGCCTCGAAAACTTCACGCAGCCATCGGTGCGCAACCTGCTCTAGCGGAACCCCTTCAAGACCTTCCGCCAACCGAAAGGTCTGCATACTATTGAGCATCCGCCTCGCTTGCCGTTCTTGAACATCCAACCCCGTCAGTCGCATTAACTGCCTATGGTGATGCCCTGCGTCAACCACTCGTGGTCGGAACACAACGCGGCCACCATCACTGGTGACTTTCAGCTCGCCAACATCGAAACCGAGGTCGTTGAGCCTGCGAATCCGCTCATCGACAAGCCAAGGCTCCTCAACACCAATAGATTCTTCCCCCGTCAGCTCTTGCCACAGGTCCTCATAACGCTCAATAATGCGCCTACCCACCGCAATTACGTCCAACTCAGGATCGAGGAATCCGCCGGCCTGCAGATCCATGAGCTCTCCGATGATGTTGGTATGGGCAACGTCAACGTCGTAAAGCCTGCGGGAATCTGAGAGTGTGCCTTGCAAATCTCCCGTTTCCGCGTCGACAAGGTAGGCGGAGAAAGCGTCTGCGTCACGACGAAACAACGTGTTCGACAGCGACACGTCGCCCCAGTAAAAACCAAGGAGATGTAACCGAACTAGCAGGACTACCAGCGAGTCAATCAGGCGGACCACAGTTTCGCGGGTGACCTGTTGAGAAAAAACTGCACGATACGGCAGCGAATACTCGAGATGTTCTGTGACGAGTGCCGCAGTTAACGGTTCGCCATCTGGATCCTTGCGGCCAGTAATGACCGCGAGCGGGCGAACCGATGGAGCACCGAGCCTGACCAGGTCACGCAGCATTCGATACTCATGATGAGCAGTGAACTCACCAATTTCTTTCACTGCAATGACGCGGTCATCCAAGTTGACGAATCGAACAATGTGCCGCGAAATTCCCTGAGGTAGGGCGGCCAACAAATCGTCTGGCCACTGTTCCAGAGGTATATGCCAAGGAAGGCGCAAAAGCTTTGAAGCCACCGTTGTCGCGGCTATTTTCATAGTTTCCGACACGGTGGCTCCTAAAACTGTCTTACTGTCCCACTGCCCTACCAGCTACTCATTTCATCTAAACGAAAGAGTTTAGGCCGGAAGGCGCATACCAGTCGACTTCGAGAACAGGTGCAGCATGCCCGGACGAATCTTGCCGTAAACTACCGAGCCCAACTGCGGCGCGGTGCGCGGGGCGGTACGAATAACCACCTGACCGTGTTCCTCTTCGTCCGGGTTAGAGGAAGATCCGGAGCTCAATGCTCCGCCACCGACGAGATCGCCATACATGAATGCATCGGAGCCCAATTCCTCGACCAAGTTAACCTGCACCGGAATGACGTCATCGCCCGGCCCCTCGACCAGGTCGAATGCCTCCGGACGGAAGCCCACGATAATCTGGTTCTGATCCTCCGGCACGATTGCAGCAAGTGTGGCTTCCGGCAGCTTAATCTTGGCCTCACCCAACGTGGCGTAACCATTAGAGACGTTGAACGTGCCCAGGTTCATCGCAGGCGAGCCAATGAAGCCCGCGACGAATTCGTTTGCCGGGGTTTCGTAGAGTTCCCGCGGGGTACCGACCTGCTGCAGAACACCGAAGTTAATGACCGCGATGCGGTCGCCCATGGTCAGCGCCTCAGTCTGGTCGTGGGTGACATACATGGTGGTCACACCCATCCGACGCTGCATGGCCGCAATCTGAGTACGGGTTTGAACACGCAGCTTCGCGTCCAGGTTCGACAACGGCTCGTCCATCAGGAACACCTGCGGCTTGCGCACAATCGCACGCCCCATTGCCACACGCTGACGCTGACCACCGGATAGAGCCTTAGGCTTACGATCCAGGAACTGAGTTAGATCCAGGGTCTTCGCAGCTTCTTCGACACGACGGTCAATCTCGTCCTTGTCCACACCAGCAATCTTGAGCGCGAAGCCCATGTTCTCGCGCACCGTCATATGCGGGTACAGGGCGTAGTTCTGGAAGACCATCGCAATATCGCGATCCTTGGGCGAGACATTGGTCACATCACGATCTCCAATGAAAATCTTGCCCTCATTGACCTCTTCCAGACCGGCAAGCATGCGCAGTGTTGTGGACTTACCACAACCGGAGGGGCCCACCAGAACCAGGAACTCGCCATCGGCAATTTCCAAGTTGAACTTGTCCACAGAAGGCTTCGTCGCACCAGGGTAAATGCGAGTGGCATCAGCAAAAGTCACAGTAGCCATGTGAATACAAACCTTTCATCGGCAGGTACGTGCCGAACGATCCGAGTGAAAGTAACCGCAGGAACAGCTCCTACGTATCTGCCTCACAAGCTTACTCTTAATCGAGCAGCCCCGTCACGAGCTCCGCAATCTTCGAGCGCTCCGAGCGCTTCAGCGTGATGTGTGCAAAAAGCTCGTTGCCCTTGAGTTTTTCAATCACCGCCTGCACACCGTCATGGCGGCCGACGCGCAGGTTGTCACGCTGCGCCACGTCGTGCGTAAGGATGACCCGGGAATTGCTACCAAGACGCGACAGCACCGTCAGCAGTACGTTGCGCTCCAGCGACTGTGCCTCATCGACAATCACGAAGCTGTCATGCAGGCTACGACCGCGAATGTGTGTCAGTGGCAGTACCTCCAGCATGTCGCGCGAGGCAATCTCATCCATCACGTTGTCTGAAACCAATCCCTCCAGGGTGTCGTAAACAGCCTGCGCCCACGGGTTCATCTTTTCGTCCTCACTACCTGGCAGGTAGCCAAGGTTCTGACCACCTACCGCGTAGAGCGGACGGAACACCACAATCCGGCGATGCAGTCCGCGCTCCAGCACCGACTCCAGTCCCGCGCACAGCGCAAGCGCCGACTTACCCGTACCGGCTCGGCCGCCGAGGGACACAATCCCCACCGAGTCATCCAACAGCAGGTCAAGCGCCACACGCTGCTCCGCCGACCGCCCCTTCAGGCCAAACGCCTCCGTATCGCCCCGCACAAGCTTGACGACGCCCGGGGCGCTCACCCGTGCCAGCGCAGACTGGCTACCAGCGCTGAGCTGCACGCCGCAGTGCAGCGGCTGATCCTGGATCTGCTCGAGCTCAAGGAAGCCATTGGCGAAGAGACGATCAATTTCCTCCGGGTCGACGTCTACTTCCACCATTCCTGAGTACCCAGTCAGAACGACGTCCTGGGCGCGGTAATCGTCGGCAGGCAAGCCGACCGCACCAGCCTTGACGCGAAGCGGAATGTCTTTGGTGACCAGCACGACATCATGGCCATCGTGCTGAAGATTGAGGGCGCAAGCGAGAATACGGTGATCGTTTTCGGCGGTGCGGAAGCCTGCGGGAAGGATGGAGGGATCGGAGTGGTTGAGCTCAATATGCATAAACCCGCCAAGATCATTGGCGGGCACAGGCCGGTCCAGGTGGCCGTAGCGGTAACGCAGTTCTTCGAGGAAACGGAGCGCTTCTCGGGCGAACCACCCCAGCTCTGGGTGGTGGCGCTTGGCCTCCAACTCACTCACCACGACCAGCGGAAGCACAACTTGGTGCTCATCGAACTTCTTGGTGGCGTGGGGATCGGACAGCAGGACCGAGGTATCAAGCACGTAGGTACGCATGCCCTCAGGCTAAAAGTCAGAGGTAGAAATTACGTGGTTGTGAGATGAATGCTTGGTTATCAGATGAACCACAGTTGGTTACAGGCTCTAATCCTCAAGTTGAACCCTAAGGAAGTGACCGAGCACCGAGCACCACTGCCCGGCCACTCCACTGTCCTTTTAATGGCGACTAGTCGTTGCAATGGTGACTAGTCGTTGTGACGGATTTGGCGACCCAGCAACTTGTGGCGAAGCGGATCAACCGCCAAGGTCACAGCGCCAACTGATACAACTCCCACGAGGTACGCCAGCGCAACTACAAGGGAGCGTTGACCAAACGTGATTTCGTTCGCAATCGGGCCGAACATGGTGGCTCCCAACAGCGCACCCATGACAAAGCCGAAGATGCTGGTCGCAAGCATGGGAAAGAATGTCTGCTTGAAAGTGACCGTGCGGTGGAAGTTGATTGGCGTACCGATGAAGTCCAGCGCCTTTGTCAGCGATGCCTCTTCATAGACGGCTGAGGCCTGAGTCAAAAGCGTTGACACCAGCAGCAGAACGAAACCGATTACGAAAGTGATAGTCACACCGGTTGCAATATCGTGCGCGAATGTGACATCTGCAACCTCTTCAATCTTGTCTTCGCCAGGCACCATCATTGTGTAGCCAAGCAGCAGGGACAGGAAGGCCATGGAACTTACTCGACGCCACGATTCCTTAGCGTTAGTCGCGACTCGTCGCGTCGCCACAAAATCACTTGAAGTACCGAAGAAGCTGGAGATGCGGGCAACAAGCTGGATAAAGAAAGGCGCCACCAGGCCAATTGCCCAGACCATCAGGTACATCATCGCTGCGACACCAAGCGTGGCAGTGACGGTTCCACCCGCGATATTGGAGTTGGCAATCACGTACAGGACGATCGCACCGATAACAACGGCCACAATCATGCGCCATGCCTTCATCGACTTGGGCACTTCCTTGCGGCTAACGCCGAGTGGTGAAATCATCACCCTTCGCAAACCGACCACAGCGGCAAAGAGTGCGAGTAGCACCACGGCAACCCAGACCAGCGGGTAGCCCCACCAGGGCAGCAACATGTCCCAGGTATCCAGGTAGTCATTGTCGAACTTGATTATCGCCCAGAATGGCGCAGTGGCCACCGACAACAACGTGCCCACCACAAGCCCAACAGCTGCCAAGACGAGGGTTTCGATAACTACCATGCGTGTAACTGCCCCGTTGGAGAGACCAATTAAGCGCAGAGTTGCCAACCTCTGCTCACGCCCCGCAGCGCCAAGCACCGCCGACTGGGCCACCAGCGAAACCATTGCCGGAATCACAAACACACAGGCCACGAGTGCCAGCTGCAGGTACATCTCGCCCTGACCTTGATTCATGTAATCCTCGGGCGTTGGGTTCGGCGGCAGCTTTGGCTCAGCCTGCCAACGGCGGTAAAACATCGCCGTGCCGCCAACGACAACCAGCGCCAACCAGGTGCTCACAGTCATAGCGACCACAGACAGCGCGGACAACCAACCGTTTCCCGAGTGCGATTCGCGCCCGGCGCGCTGCAGCCGCGTGCTCAAGTCCGCTAGTGCGCCGGTAGGAATTCTCTGGGGTTTTGGTGCTTCAGTTACGGTGCTCACTTTGTAACCTCCGCTCCTGCCAGCATGCGGTCGTCGTGAATCAGGCCATCGCGGATCTCCACACGTCGACGACACCAGTCGGCCACCTTCACATCGTGCGTGACCATCACCAATGTCGTCCCAGTCTGCTCCACCAACGCGGTGAGCTGCTGCATGACCTCATGGCCTGTGGACTGGTCCAACGCGCCAGTCGGCTCATCAGCAAAGATGACACCTGGCTCGCCGGCCATCGCGCGGGCAATTGCTACACGCTGTGCTTGGCCGCCGGACATCTGTCCTGGGCGACGGCGCGTTAGGTCTTCTAGGCCCAGGCGGCTGAGGACATCGTCGGCAAGCGCGAGTGACTTTGAGCGCTTCTTGCCCTGCAGAATCATGGGCAGAGCAACGTTTTCCCTGGCAGTCAGCTCGGGAAGGAGCTGGCCATCTTGAAAAACGAAGCCGAAGTCGTGCAGGCGGAGGGCGGAGCGGTCGGCATCAGAAAGCGAATTAATCTTTGTGTCACCGAAGATGACGTCGCCGTCGTCCGGCAGCAACACGCCGGACATGCAGTGCAGCAGCGTGGACTTACCAGAACCTGACGGTCCCATGACTGCCACGGTTTCGCCGGGCTCAATGGTCAGCGAAATGCCGGTGAGAACGGGAGCGGAATTGTAGGACTTAGTGATGTCACGAATACAAAGTCGTGCGTTTCTTGGGCTGTTGTTGTCTGTCATGGCACTCATTTCACTCGCACGGAGGCGATTTCAACACCGTGCCCACTTTCCTTTTGCGGTAGTGCTAGGTCTACTATGCCGGAAATTAATTCCTCCGCAGACAGAGCTTTCGTACCATAGGAAACTATGGAGCTGAAGGATTATTTCCGCAAATATATCGGCGCGAACCGCCGCGAAAAAGCGCATAAACGCAGCTACGAGGAATCCGCCGCCGCTCGCATCGCCGAACTTACCGCTTCACGACGAACAATTGCCGAAGCCTTCGAGATTGAACGTCGCCGCATTGAAAATGACCTCCACGACGGAGCTCAGCAATACATTGTTGCGGCTTCAATGAAATTGGGACTTGCAGAATTGGAGGCATCCAATACTGGCAATGAGGAACTAATGCAGCTCCTCGCGGAAACTCGCGGCCATTTGGAGGATGGATTACGCGCTTTGCGGCGAACAGTCCACGGAATTCACCCGCAGGTGTTGCGTGATCGCGGTCTGCAAGCGGCTGTGGAAGAGATTGCTGAAGGGTACGGCCCTCACGTTGTTGTGCACACTCCCTATCCCCTGCCGGAATTGGAAGAAAGTGTGCTCGCCGCGGCGTATTTTTTCTGTGCAGAAGTGCTGACTAATGCGGCGAAATATGCGCCGAATGCTCCTGTTTCTGTGCTGCTCACCTCAGATCAAACACTGAATATTTCAATTACGGACCAAGGCCCAGGCGGGGCAAAATTGGGACGTGGATTGCGGGGCATGAAAGAGCGTCTAGCCACTTTCGACGGTGCAATGACCATGCACTCTCCCGAAGGTGGGCCAACGCAGGTAATAGCCAGAATTCCTTTGATGTTGAACCGCTGGGAATCGGGCATTGGAGAAATGGAAGACGTGGAAATGAAAGGTGCGGAGAAGAAATGAAAATTGTCATTGCGGATGACTCGGCACTCCTGCGGGAGGGGGTCGCGGGGCTCGTCGAAAAGCGTGGACATGAAGTGATTGCGATGGTCGACACCGCCCACGGCCTGGTAGCGGACATCGATGACCGTTTTGATGACACGGGCGAGCTGCCAGATCTGGTGATAACCGATGTGCGCATGCCTCCAAAGATGAGCGATGACGGCCTGCGGGCGGCGGTCGAGTTGCGCGAGCGCTATCCGCAGCTGAATGTGATGGTGCTGTCGCAGTATGTGGCGCCGGCGTATGCGCGTGAGTTGTTCTCGCCGGGCGGGGCTGGAGGTAGTGCTGGGGTTGGTACTGGGGTCGGTTCGAGTGGCAGCAGCTCGAGTGGCGGGACCGGGTATCTGCTCAAAGACCGCGTTGGCCAGGTGCTGGACTTCTTGGGTTCGCTCGAAGTCGTCGCCGGTGGTGGCGTGGTGATTGACCCTGATGTGGCGACGGCATTGATGCAGTCCGGTAAATCGGGGTTAGCCAGTTTAACGGCGCGCGAGCGCGAAGTGCTCGAGCTGATGGCACGCGGCAAGTCCAATAAGCAGATTGCCGATGACCTCGTGCTTTCCGGGGCGGCAGTGGCGAAACACGTGTCCAACATTTTTATGAAGCTGCATCTGGAGCCCGGTGAGGAAAACCGCCGTGTGCGGGCAATTTTGGAGTTCCTCACGGCGACGTCGGGGCAGATTTAGGGTCGGCAGCAATCGCATCTCTCGCAAAGGCGATGAAAAAATAAGTGTTGATTGTGGCACGAGTCACAATTTAAAGTTGGCACATACGCTTGTTGTTTCCCTATCGAAAGGACGTGTCTACATGACTGTTTACGCCAACCCCGGCACCCCCGATGCAATCTTCACGTACAAGGAGCAGTACGAGAATTTCATCGGCGGTAAGTGGACACCTCCAGTAGACGGGCAATACATGGACAACTCCACCCCGGTTACGGGCGAGGTTTTCTGCCGGGTTCCGCGGTCTAACGAGAAAGACATTGAGCTCGCCCTCGACGCCGCACACAAAGCGAAGGACTCCTGGGCCTCGGTTTCTGCGGCCGAGCGGGCGCTGATCCTCCACCGCATCGCGGACCGTATAGAGGAGAACCTTGAGAAGATTGCCGTCGCCGAGACCTGGGAGAACGGCAAGGCCATCCGCGAGACCCTCGCCGCTGACATCCCGCTCGCAATCGACCACTTCCGCTACTTCGCCGGCGCCACCCGCACGCAGGAGGGGCGCATCTCGCAGATCGACGACAACACGGTCGCCTACCACTTCCACGAGCCACTCGGCGTCGTCGGCCAGATCATCCCGTGGAACTTCCCCCTCCTGATGGCCGCATGGAAGATCGCCCCGGCCCTCGCCGCCGGCAACTGCATCGTGCTCAAGCCTGCAGAGCAGACCCCCGCGTCGATTCTCATGCTCACCGAGATCATCGCCGATCTGCTTCCGGACGGCGTCCTCAACATCGTCAATGGCCTCGGCACCGAAGCCGGTGCTGCGCTGACCGCAAGCGACCGAATCTCCAAGATTGCGTTCACCGGATCGACTGCCGTTGGCCAGGTAATCAACAAGGCAGTGTCCGACAAGATTATTCCAATCACGCTGGAGCTCGGCGGCAAGTCCCCATCCATCTTCTTCCCCGACATCATGGACGCCGACGACGCGTTCCGCGAGAAGTGCATCGAGGGCCTGGCCATGTTCGCGCTGAACCAGGGCGAGGTCTGCACCTGCCCGTCGCGAGCTCTAGTCCACGAGGACATCGCTGATGAGTTCCTGAAGCTCGCGGTCGAGCGCGTTAAGCAAATCAAGACCGGCAACCCGCTGGATACGTCGGTACAGATGGGTGCCCAGGCATCCCAGGAGCAGCTGGACAAGATCTCCGGCTACTTGGAGTCCGGACCGAAGGAGGGCGCACAGGTTCTCACCGGTGGCAACGTCGCCAAGCTCGAAGGGCTGGAGGGAGGCTACTACGTCGAGCCGACAATCTTTAAGGGCAACAACTCGATGCGTTTCTTCCGCGAGGAAATCTTCGGCCCGGTCCTGGCCGTGACAACCTTCAAGACCCTGGACGAGGCTCTCGAGATTGCCAACGACACTATCTACGGTCTTGGCGCCGGCGTGTGGAGCCGCAACCAGAACAACGCCTACCGCGCTGCCCGCGGTATCCAGGCCGGCCGCGTGTGGGTGAATAACTACCACAGCTACCCTGCTCACGCAGCCTTCGGCGGTTACAAGCAGTCCGGTATCGGCCGCGAGAATCACTTGATGATGCTCGAGCACTACCAGGAGACCAAGTGCATGCTCGTCTCTTACGACGAGAACCCGACTGGCCTGTTCTAAGAATCCGACCCCTTGGGGCTAGGCGATTTGTCGATTCCGATTCACGTCCGATGAAGGTGTCGACAATCGCCTCTGCCCCAAAAAACGCCCTCCGCGCCTGGCAGGTTACGATGGTCGGCCTTAACCTGACGCACCAGGCGCTGGCGGCTCCAAAGTTAGAGGCCTAACTCACGGCCGCCAGCTAGGCCTCTCTTTCTTTCTTCACTTGCCGGTACCACCTACGCATCCGATTAATCGCGGCACTAGCGGCCCATCCGCCGAGAAATAGTAGCGGGATGTAAAAGAACACAACATAGGCGACGACCAGGCCGTCCTGACCATCGGGCGGCGTGGTGAGAAATAGGAATGCCAGATCGCCAAGCGCGGCAATTCCTGCGCCGGTAGCTGCTGCGACAATGCTCCGCACGCTGGTCATCCCCCGAGCCAACGACCCATCACCGGCGAAAACGGCTATTGCTCCGACCAGCATTACTGAGACCAGCATGGACACAATCCACGACGCAATTCCTTCGTCGTAGGCGAGATTGGGCTCCGGCAAGATTAGCCCACCTAAAACACTCCACGCGACCGCGGCGAAAAAGGACGCCAGCAAGGGGCGGGTTATATTGTCGAGCCTCATGCGTCCCAGGTTACGTGAGATAACTTCCAGAAAGACCGAATCTCCCCTCCCCGGTGGAGAATCGAGTCACGCCCGCAAGAGCAAAAATCCCCCGACCATAGAGTGGGTTAAGTAGCAAAACTGACAACCCCGAAAAATTATGGGCTGCAAATGTGAAACTGTGTGAGTTTATGAC